>MWJR01000225.1 GCA_002127415.1 Calditrichaeota bacterium AABM5.125.24 | reverse complement strand
GGCGCGAGCCGAGGGCGCTCCGAACCGTCTCCCCAACAGGCTGTAAACGGTGGCCACCCGCTGACGGTAGAAGGCCGGGACGAAGAACAGAGCAACCACCACCACCGCCAGGATCGATCCGATGTTGGCCGAGAGGTAGCTCAGGTTCCCCGCAAACGCCTGCTGGGGCCCGCCGATGAAGGTTGCGGCTGACAGCGACGTAGCCAGAAACGAGATGGCCGCCGCAATTACCGGAATTCGACCGCCAGCCAGAAAATAGTCATAAGTCGAGGCCTGGCGCCGCGAGAGCAGGACCCCGCTGACGACCAGCAACGCAAAATAAGCTGCCAGCACAAGCCAGTCGGCAGCGCCGAAGCCTGCCTGTGAAGTATCGAGCACTACCTCCCTGATGGATTATTCTTCAACCGGATCGTAGTCCGGGGCAGGCGTGCGCTCTCATCTTCGGGAACCAAACCCTTGCCTGAGGAATATAATAGTTGAGAGGGGTGCCGGTCCTGTGAGGTCCGGTGCCCGCGGACACGTTATCATTAAACCCATTGTGGCACGGATTCTAAAACCTGTGCCACACCTTAAAGGGAATAGCATCCTGTGCGGCGTTATCATAGGAGAATCTGTAGCGTCTGCACGGATGTGGAAGGGGCGGCCGGTATCCGCCCACCGGCCGCCCCCTCACCCACCCTTGCCTGTTCCGGCGAAAGACGGAATCCAGATTTACACTTCTGTGCTGTCACGTGTCCCCACCTGGCGCCTACTTCAGTTGCAGCCTCAAACGCGCCCGCTCGCCGGGGGTGGCCAGGCCGGACGCGAGCAGGATCAATGGGTATGTGACGCTCAGGATATATCCCGCCCACTGGGTTCCATAATGCCTTCCCACCGCTCCCGCGGCGAAGGTCAACCCTGCCACGACGGTCAGATGCGCCACCCGTCCCCACTCAAAGCGGATGAAGTAGTGTCGGCTGATGTAGAGATACAGGAACAGTGCCATCACCGCGTATGAGACCACCGTCAGCCAGGCCGAAGCCCACATCCCCCACACCGGCACCAGGAGCAGATTGCCGCCGATGTTGATGACCGCCGCCGCCCCGGTGATGATGGGGAGGGCTCTGGTCTTCTTCTTGAGGTATATCCCGACTATGAACACCGCATAGACCCCGCTCCAGACGTGCGCCAGCAGCACCACCGGGAAGACCCCCAGCCCCGGCCAGAACTCCGGGTCGATCAGCGGCCCCACCCCGGGGATGTCCCATCTCACCAGCGGCTCTATGAATGCGGTCAGCAGCAGATACAGCCATCCGACAATCGCCAGGTAATAGGTGAGCACGCGGGCGTAAACCTGCCGGGCGTCAGGCCTGTCCGAGACCTGGAGGAAGAACGGCTGCCAGGCGAACCGGAAGCCGGTCGCCACGATGGCCAGGAACATCCCCAGCCGGTAGCCCGCCGAATAGAGCCCTGCCTCAACAGTCCCACGCAGCAACTCGAGTATCTTCCGGTCAGCCAGTTCGACCGTTATCACGAACAGCGCATTCGGCACGTTCGGCAGCCCGAAGGCCAGACAGGCCTTCAGCATCATACGGTCGAGGGCCGGTCTGAGCCGCCTGATGATCGTCGGCAGACAGAACCCCAATATGAGGGCCGACGATAACAGGTTCGCCTCGAAGATACCCGCCACACCCCGGTTCATCCCCACCAGGAAAAGAACCGTCAGCCCAACCTGAGCCGTCACTCCGGCCAGCTTGACCGTCGTGAACCGACCGGCCTGACCCTCGCCCCGCATCACCACCAGCGGAAACGCCGACATATTGTCGAACCACATTATTCCGGCGCACAGCTTCAGGGTGTAGATCATCCATTCCGGGTGAGGTTCTGCTGAGGCGATAATCAGCCCGACCCAGGAGCGGGCCCCCAGCCACAGCACCGCCCCCAGTGCGGTTGAGACCACCAGAGCGACCCAGAAGATCGTGCTGAAGATGACGCGCCGTCGTGCCTGATCCTGTTCCAGCACGTAGTAGCGCAATAGGGCGATGTCCATCCCGAGCCGCACAACCTCCATCGCCACGGCGATCGACATATAGAACAGCACATATACCGCGAAACGGTCGGGGGAGAGATGGTGGGTGAATATGGGCAGGAGCAGGAACGCCACCAACCGGGTCAGGACATTCCCCACTCCGTAGATGAGGGTCTGACGCGATAGACGGAGTATCTCCTGGAACATCAGGCAGGGGTCGGATTATCCGACGGAGTCAGGGGATTCGGGGATGGGCTCTTTCACCCAGGCGACCAGTTCATCCAGCGTCAGCTGCCGCTGAACCCCATCAGCCAGACGCTTGACGGTGACTTTGGCCGCTTCGATAGGAAATTCCTCGTATAGAACTTTAATCCCGAACTCCCTTAGCTCGTCAGGGCCGATAATAATCACGAATTGGACGCCGCGTTTATCTGCAGTCTGAATCTGCTTGCCGAGCTTGGAATCGATGCGATATGGCAGCTCACAGGATATGTTTTTACCGTGCAGGAACTTCAGTATCCGTCCGCTGAATCTGACGAAATCAACCCCACCTTCAATAGCCAGTATCTGAACAGTTGCCGTCTTCAGTTTGGTGACGAGAGACCCGTGTTCCACCATCAGATCAACGATTCTTTCAAGACCGAATGAGGTGCCGGTCGCCGGAACCGGCTTGCCCGAAAATATTCCGATAAGTTCATCATAACGCCCCCCGCCGCCGATGCTCGCCATCGACCGATCGCGCATAACGACTTCGAAAACCGGGCCGGTATAGTAATCGAGGCCCCGCGCAAGTGCCGGGTCGAACATCACCATTTCCGAAGGGGTGTGCAGCCAATCCACGAATTCGAGCACCTGAATAAGATTACCTAAAAATTCCTTCCCACCGGGTGCGTCTTCAACAAAGTTGCTCACATAATCAACAAGCTGATTGAGGCCGGAGCTGTTATCTATGTATGTTCTCATATCCGCCAGCTCCCACAGCTCTTGCAGTTTAGCGGTTTCAAGCTTTCTGTCGCGCATCTCAGACTCAACACCCTCGCGCCCGGTTGTGTCGAGCTTGTCCAGTGCTGCACAGAAATCGAAAAACCTCTCCGGCGGGTTGCCACAGGCTGTGGATAGAGCGGTTAGAAGTCCCCTGTGGTTGACCCTGACCTCGAACGGCGGCAGCTCCAGATCGGTCAGAACGTCGATGGTCAGGGCGATGAGCTCCGCATCCGCCAGTGATGAATCCGTGCCCACAATATCCACGTCGCACTGGATGAACTCGCGGTATCTGCCGTGCTGGGGGCGGTCGGCACGCCAGGCCGGGCCGATCTGGTAGCGCTTGAATGGGCGTGGCAGGCTTGCGCCATACCGAGCCACCACCCGCGCCAGGGGGACGGTAAGGTCGAAGCGGAGCCCGAGGTCGGCCAGGGTATCGGGGCCAGACCCTTCCTTGCCTACCTCCTTTAGAGCACGCTTCAGTTCAGCGCCCCGCTTCATCACCCGGAAGGTCAGCTTATCGCCCTCTTCGCCGTATTTGCCGGAGAGGACTTCGAGCCGCTCCATAGCCGGGGTCTCCAGCGGCTGGAAGCCGTAGAGCTCGAAGATGCGCCGCATTCGCTCGATGACTTCGAGCCGGGGCCTCAGTTGGTCGGGAAGGTAATCCCGCATCCCGCGGGGCGGGGCTACCTGAAGGTCAGACATTCTTGTCCGAGCTTGACCGGACACTCGTGTCCGGTGGACCTCTTCTGGACATAGCTCAAGTCGGTTTCGGCCGGGTTGATCCGTCAGCTGACGGATGGCTCGGCGTTGTGAATAGACCCCGGATTCGAGGAATCCGGGCTACGTATGGACATGGATAAAATTTACAAACCCTTATGCGCGGTAGCAAGCGAACTCACCATATAAGTAGGATGTGAACGCATTGGTTGCAACCGCGTAAGCAGTTTAGTGCCTTGTGCACGTGTCAATGACACGCATAAACACGCACAAGGCGTTATGCTACATCAGTTTCGACCGCAGGAGGCACTCCTCATTTCAATTAACACCCGTGATATGAGGCCCGAGGCCGGAGCAGGGCCGCCCAGTCACGGTCATCCTTCGCCCAAGCCCGAACCCTGACAGCCATTCATTTCAGGACCTCTTTTAAGTGCGTGCTGTCACCCGTCCCCGGGTGATCCGGCAGTTGCCGGATTACCGTCACGCGAGGACGCGTGACGGCATGTGAAATCGTCTTTCCTGATTAATTGATGTTGATTCTGTCGAGACTGTCTGCGGTATGCAGCAGGGTGGATGCGTCCTCATAGTCATCCAGCCAATATGCGTTGGGGTTGCGGCGGAGGGTGAAGAAGCGGTCGCGGAGGCGCGGGTCGGCTGCGCGGTGGTATTTCAGATATACGTATTTGTTATCCTTGGCCAGAATTTCGATCTTCCCGGTCGCGTGTGACATCGTCAGCCGGGCACGTTTGGCCAGTCCCGAGCAGTTACTGCGTGCGCGGTCCACAATCTCGATAGACTGCTCGATCGGTGTCGAATAGGTGAAATTGCCAGCAGTCGGCCGGCACTGGAACACATAGTAAGGGGGGACGCCGATATAGGACAGCCGGTTGAAAAGCTCGGTCATAACGACCGGGTCGTCGTTGACGCCACGCAGGAGCGGGGTCTGGTTGACGGCCACCAGCCCGGCCTTGTGCACCCGGTTCATCGCCTCGACTGCCGCCGGGGTCAGTTCGCGTGGATGGTTGAAGTGGACGATGAGGTAGATCTTCTTGTGTTTCAGGCTGTGTCCGGAGAGCATCTCGAGCAGCGAGGGGTCGTCCAGGATTCTGAAGGGGTTGAAGGCCGGCATCTTGGTGCCGATACGGATTATCCGGACATGTTTAATATCGCGGACCTGACGGATGATCTCCTCCAGCCTGCCGGTGGACATAATCAGCGGATCACCGCCGGTCAGGAGGACGTTGTTAATCTCCGGATGGCTCCCGATATATTCCAACCCTTCGGTGATGTCACGAACTGCCTCGTCGTTGTCGTCCATAAACAGCCGTTTGCGGAAGCAGAAGCGGCAGTAGGCCCCGCAGACATCGTTGACCAGCAGCAGTGCGGTGTCCGGGTATTTGTGCTGGCAGCCCGGCGCGACGGTGTAGTCATCTTCGCGCGAGACGTCCAGTTCACCCCAGGCCAGCATCTCGAAGGTGTCAGGCATTATGATGCGGTGGATGGGGTCGTTGGGGTCATTCCAGTTAATCAAGGACTGGTAGTATTCGTTGGAGCGGAATGTGAAACGTTCAGTTATGGGTTTGAGGATTTCCCTTTCACGGTCGGAGAGTTGGGGGACTTGTTTCAAGTGGTTGATATAACGAGGTTTGGCCATAAGCATCTCCTGTTTGCCGTTTTCTCTGGATATTCATAACCACACACCAACGGGCGCAATGCCTTGCGCCCCTACCTTTAATATAATATTTCCCGTGTTCCTTGTCAAGCGCATAATTTGCTGATAGTGCTGGAAGATGGGTTAAGCAACTGTTATTTGGGTGGTTACCTTACAGAATTCCAATTTGGTAACCGTTCCGCTGGTTCGCCCTGTTTGTGCCACGGGTTTTAAAACCCGTGGCACACATTGGATCGGCTACCCGTCCAGTATCTCATCGACCTCCTGCCTGTCAACGTCCATCAGGTATTTAATGCCGCTGATATCTGCCGCTTCATGTGTAAGGGCAGCAATATCATCCCTTTGAATGTGCTCTAATGCGAACTTCCTGCTGCCGCACATTAGCTGCCGCAGACCCTGCGCCAACCGCTCGTAGTAGGTGTAGAGACCTATGGCGCCGGCCGGAAGTTTTTCGAACTCTTTATCCCCAATTTCACTGCGGAGCTCACCAGATGTTACGAAGATCTCATCCTTTGTGTTGCCGAACCGCTCCACATATACCGGCAGTTCATGGTTGTCGATTGCCATCCCGATAGTCTTTCCGACCATCGCGGCTGCAATAGGGGCTCTCGCCATCCCGATAAGTTTAACAAACGGCGCGCCCAGAGCCAGCCCCTTGTAGATCTGGTCTTCAAAGGTAAATCCTCCGGCAAATGCCAGCGCAGGAACCTTCATACCCTTGTCGGCGAGGCGCTTGGTATATTGATAGAGCAGCGAATGCAGTTCCACGATCGGCATACCCCATTCATTCATCATACGCCAGGGGCTCATCCCGGTGCCGCCACCGGCGCCGTCGACAGTGAGCAGATCGATGCCATACTTAGCAGTGTAGAAGATAGCTCTTGCCAGGTCAGCCGGTCTGTAAGCGCCGGTCTTGAGGAAGATATACCCGGCGCCGGCCTTGCGTAACTCCTCAACCCGGCCGGCGAAATCCTCTTCGTTGACCATTCCAACCCGTGAATGCCGCTCGAACTCCTTGAATGCACCGCGCTCAAAGGCCTTTATGACGGCGGGATCGGTCGGATTCGGCAGGACAACATAGCCACGGTCGTAGAGCATCTGCGCTTTTTTGAGGCTCTTGATCTTTACCTCGCCACCTATATCCTTTGCTCCCTGCCCCCACTTCAGCTCGACAACTTCAACACCGAGCTTCTCTATGGCATACTCCTGAGTGCCAAGTTTGGCGTCCTCGACATTGGCTTGAACAATTATTGCGCCGTAGCCATCGCGCATATGGTCTTTATAGAGACTAACCCTGCGCTTGAGATCGACGGTATCAACCACCCTACCGTTTTCAAAGACCGATTGCGGGTCCATACCAACGACGTTCTCACCGATGGTCAAGCCGGTGCCGGCCAGCGCTGAGCCGATGGCCAGTCCTTCCCAGTTGTTCTTGGCGATGTCGGTGGAACCGATGCCGGGGATAATCCACGGATAACGGAACTTGATCCCGTTGTCATGTCCAAAGCGAACTTCGAGGTTCACATTCGGGAAGATGGCCTTATCGCTGCTGGCTTCGATGCCGACCGCACCGACTGCCGTTCCCATTATATTAAAATGCGAATAGTCGACCGGATAGTTCTTCTCGGAAGCCGTCGTGATAACTCCAAACGGCTGTGGGTAGATCACCTCGTGGCCCCTGTATGCGGACTTGCCGATCTCGCACATCCCGATACAGCCGTCCACGCAGGTCACGCACATCCCTGAAATTGATGAAATTGACCCGTCAGTCCGATTCTTTGTCAAGGTTGCGGCTGAACGGTTTACTGCTGAGAATGTCCCGGACATTTGTTGCTCCTTTATTCCTTTAATCTTCTTTGATTTCGCATGCTACACAAGGGTCCATGTAGCACATCATATCGTCGAACTGTTCTTTCTCGATGCACGGCGGACTTAAATTTGCGCACGCGCCGCAGATGGCCTTCTCCGGCTCGGTGTAGGTGCATCTGAGCTGGCATGCGGGGCAGATGAACATGCAGCCGCCGCATAACCGGCACTCTTCCGATTTGACGTCAAACGGCGTGCCGATACTTCGATCCTGCCCGCGCCCTCTGAAGCCGATGGCTCCGGCCATCATCTGCTCCTTGCACATCCGGACGCATAGCCCGCACATGATGCAATCCTCGAACTCCTGACGGAAACGCTGCTGACGGACGTTGTGCGCGGCAGCGAGGTCCTGGATCGTCTTCGACTGGGGACAGGACGCCAGGTAGAGCTCCAGAATCATCTTACGGGCTCGAAGGACACGTGAAGATGCTGTCCGCACCTTAAGCCCCTCTTCTGCCGGGTAGGTGCATGACGAGACCAGCCGGGCTCGCTCGCCTTCCCCGATCTCCACTACGCACAGCCTGCAGGCTCCGTATGGCGACAGTCCTTCCTTATGGCACAGGGTCGGGATTGGAATGCCGAGGAACTTAGCGGCTTCAAGGATGGTCGTCCCCTCCTCGACGGAAACACCCAACCCATTTATGGTAAGTTTAATCATTGTTAGATTTCTACTTTTTCAGTAGTTTCGATTTGCCTTGATTCCGATTCTTCTGGTTTAGGTTCAGTGAATTCAAGGTCACACCGCAGGCAACGAAGCGCTTCTTGTCTGGCGTCCGCTTCCGACAAAGCTTTTTCTACCTCTATGAAGCTCCTGCGGCGCTTTTTTATCGGAACACGGTGAGGCTGAACACGATCTGTGTGGTTCTGGTTTTCTTCACTGACAGTATGAGGCTCGATATATATCCGTGGTATTCTGGGCTGTTCAATCTGCCTAAGTTCTTCGCCGCGGATGTAGCGGTCTATCATTACCGCTGCCTTTTTACCGGCGGCAATGGCGTCTACAACCGTGTTAGGTCCGGTGACCACGTCGCCTCCGGCAAAGACTCCGGGACGGCTGCAGGCGAGTGTGTATTCATCTCGACTGGCAGGGGGCACCCACCAAATCCTTGCATAGTCCAGCTCGACAGCGCTTGTCAATGATGTGTTCGGTGTACTCTTCATGAAAATAGCGTAGTGTTGAGAGAACAGAGTTGGACGCGGTCTGCCCTAAACCGCACATCGTCGTATCCGCCACAACATGGGCCAGCTCTTCGAGCAGGTCGAGATGTTCAAGCGTGCCGCATCCTTCAGTGATGTCCTCCAGAATCTCATACATCCGCTGAGTTCCCTTACGGCAGGTATAACATTTGCCGCATGACTCGCTTTTAAGGAAGTTCATATAATACTTGGCTATGTCCACCATACAGGTGCCTTCGTCCATCACTACCATACCACCGGAACCCATAATCGATCCTGCCTGGGTGAGACTGTCATAGTCGATGGGCAGATCGAACATACTTGCCGGGATGCATCCGCCGGAAGGACCGCCGGTTTGAACCGCCTTGATCGCAGCCTTGTCGATAGAGCCTCCACCGATTTCATATACTATCTCACTGATGGTAGTGCCCATCGGAACCTCAACCAGGCCGGTGTTTTTAATCTTACCGACCAGGCTGAAGATCTTGGTGCCTGAATTTCCTTTTGTGCCTATCTGTTTATATTTTTTCGCGCCTATCTCCATAATAACAGGGATGTTTGCCCAGGTTTCAACGTTGTTGATGACGGTAGGTTTGCCCTCTATCCCTTTCTCGGTTGGAAACGGCGGTCGCTGACGCGGTTCGCCCATCTTGCCCTCGACGGACCTCATCAGTGCGGTTTCCTCACCGCACACGAACGCACCGGCTCCTTTAACTACATTGATATCGAATGAGAAGCCTGTTCCGAGGATGTTTTCACCCAGAAGCCCAAGCTCACGTGCCTGTCTCAGCGCAATAATGAGGTGTTTGATAGCCAGTGGATATTCATCGCCGACATAGACAACACCACCCGTAGCGCCAGTGGCGTAAGACCCGATGAGCATCCCCTCAATGATGCTGTGGGGATTCCCCTCGAGGACACTGCGATCCATATAGGCACCAGGGTCTCCCTCATGAGCGTTGCAGACCAGGAACTTACCGTTGCCGTTCCTCTGCGCAGCCAGCATTTCCCACTTAAGTCCTGTAGGAAAACCGGCACCACCTCGACCGCGCAACTCAGAGGCCTTAACCTCCTCCACCACCCAACCGGGGTTGCCGCGATTCAGCACGCTGGCAAGACCTTGATAACCCCCATTCTCTATATAGTTGAAGATGCGAATCGGATCAACTTTCTCACTGCGTGAGATGATGGTTCGAACCTGTTGCCTGAAAAACGGTATGTCCTGCTGCCTCTCCACAGGCTTGCCGGTTTCCGGATCCAACCACAGCAGATCTTCAACCACATCATCGTTTGACACAGCATCGATGATTCGGGGCATATCCTTGAGTTTGACTTTCGGATAAAAGGTGCCGCGAGGCTCAATCAGGATTGAAGGTTCCATCTCGCAGAAGCCGTGACAGCCGGTAATACGCAAATGGATACTATCGGACAATTCCTTGCTTAACAGTTCCCGCTTGGCAACGCGAATCACATCATTGGCTCCACTCGCCTGACCGCAGGTGCCCGCCGGGATAACAATGGTGGGAACACCGACGGGACGGTCAGTGACAAGTCGGTCATAGAATCCTACAAATTCGTCAATGGATGTAAGTTTTCTCATCAATATTTTCCGTTATGGTTTTAAGGTTGATTTTATCGTCCTTTTATCATTTGGATAAACCTCTCAGGCATTCGCACCGCTGAGGTCCAGCATATGACCCACACACCCGCGTCGTGAGCAAATCTGCACTATACCACCATCTTTGACAATCATCGACACCATCGGTGCTCCACACTCAGCGCATTCAGAGGCCCCGGCCAGCTCAGCGTGGCAATGAGGACAGAAGAAGTGAACTATTTCTTCCTCAGGCACTTCATACTCTGACTCGACGTTATGGCTGCCGTAGAGGCTTGAGAGCCTGAGCCAGCCGTGCTTGCGACCGAAGGATGCAGTCACCCGAATTGAAGGATGACCGTCAATAAGGTATTCCTGATCCATCAGGCTGTGGTTACAGCGGGAGCAACTGACCTCAACGGGGAATATCCTTTTGTCGGTCCTTACCTCAACCTTATCGAGCCCCGAGCGCGTTTTTTGCAGTATCTTCCCGACTTTCGCGGTGTTGACATTGGAGAAGTAATGACCGTCAACAACTACTATCGGTCCGAGTGCACACGCGCCCAGGCAGTTCACGGTCTCCAGGGTGAATTCTTTGTCTTTGGTGGTCTGGCCGGCTTTTATGCCCAACTGCCGTTCAAACTCTTCGGCGATTACAGGCGCACCGCGAACGTGGCAGGCAGTTCCCAAACAGACCGAACATAGATGCCTGCCGCGCGGCGTCAGGCTGAAGGATTTATAAAACGTCGCGACGCCGTATATGTCGACCAGAGAATGGTTTGTTCGTTCGGCGACAATTGATAAAGCCTCTTTGGGAAGGTAGCTGTAACGAGCCTGAATCTCCTGAAGCATCCCGATGAGGCCGCCGCGGTTGTGGTTGTGTTTGTCAACTATACTCTGGATATCGACCGGGTTCATTTGTTTCCTCTGGTAGGCCCGACACTCCCCAGCTTTCGCTGGGGCAGGCTCTGTCGGGCTTTAAGATTCCCTTTTTTAGCGGCACAAGAGTGTGCCGCCTACCGATACTCTTCACAGTGCCAGATGCCGCCCGGCGTCTTTGAATGAATGCACTCCGCTCGATGCTCGCAGTTGACACACAACCCCATATAACCCTCTTGATTGCCCGGGTTGGCGGTCATCTTTAACACTGTTGCAGATGTTTGCGGCTTCGGTGGGACATAATCGTCGAACTGCTCGCAGAACCAGATCACATGTCCGTTGCATAAACGGTGAAGACAGTCCTTAAGGTGGTTGCACGTCGAACAGATTCCGGCAATTTCTCTTGTTTTTTCCATAGTTGCCAACTCCATCGTCTCCGCCCTTCTTGATGGATTGATCAGTTGCCGCCATCAGCGCCCACTGCGTGTGCATTAGAAAAGTTAGGAGGTGTCCATGTCCGTTGGATTTCTTAACTTTCTTTGCAGGTAGATTACAGCAATGGGCGCCGATGGTGACACTTTGTCATTACTTTCCGCAAGTTATGTGCCAGATTTCACATCGGCTGAAATCGGTTGCCTTTATTACAGAAGGACTACCCTGAACACCGGATTGACTTAGGACATATCTTGTGTTATCAAGACGTTAAAGAAAGAGGAGTGGTTTTCAGGGCGGGGTATTGTTACAGTCTGGTATAAGCAGGTGGGCCCTCTTAATCGGGGAAAAATGCCCCGCCGGGGAAAATCGTCCCACCAAGAGATCATTACAGAGATAGGGAAGGGGAACAGGAGTCAGCTCTCCATGGAATGGCGTTTTAGTTTTTCACGGATGGTCTTTCTGTCTATGCCGAGGATTTCGGAGGCTTTGGTTTTATTTCCACCGGCGCTAATGAGGACATTCTGAATGTGTTCGACTTCAGCTTCTGCCAGTGTCCTGCCTGTGCCTGTTGAACGCTCTAATGTGAAGCGCATTGGAGAAGGCAGATCCGGCACGTCTATGAATACATCATCGCTCATCACAACCACACGTTGGATCAAGTTCTCCAGTTCCCTGACGTTGCCGGGCCAGTCATACGATTGTAATGTTCTCAAGGCTTCGTCGGAAAATTGCGGTTCCTGCCTGTCGAATTCTCTGGCAAATCTATCAGCAAAATGGTGGATAAGCATCAGAATATCATCACCGCGCTCACGCAGTGGTGGAACGGTTATAATAATTACATTCAGACGAAAGAACAGGTCTTCACGGAACAATCCCTTTTTCACCATCGCATCCAAATCCTTATTAGTTGCTACAAGAATTCTCACATCCACCCTTCGAGTGCGGGTGGCTCCGACCATACAGACCTCTTTGTCCTGCAATACCCTGAGGAGTTTTACCTGCATCGCAATGCCGAGTTCACTGATTTCGTCGAGAAAGATCGATCCACCCTCCGCGGTCTGAAAGAACCCGGCCCTCGATTCCACCGCACCGGTGAACGCACCCTTGACGTGTCCGAAGAGTTCGCTCTCGAGCAGAGGCTCCGGAATACCGCCGCAATTCACCGGCACGAAAGGTCCCGAGGCCCTTTTACTTCGGTAATGGATGGCGCGAGCTACAAGTTCCTTACCTGTGCCGCTTTCACCGGTGACGAGCACTGTAGCGATTGTGGCAGCCGCCTTGTCTATCGCACCAAAGACCTTGGACATAGCCTTTGACTCGCCGATCAGCCCATAAGGCGCCTTGGCAGCAAGTTTAGACAGCTCGCTGCCGGTCCGTCGTCTATGGAGCTTGTCGAGTGACCTGCGCACGGCGTTCAGCAGTTCGTCATCCGTGAACGGCTTGGCTAAATACTCATCAGCGCCGGTCTTAACCGCCTTAACTGCTCCATCTATAGTAGCATAACCGGTAATCATCATCACCTCGGTGTCCTTGAGGTTTTCCCGTATATGCCGGATCAGATCCAGCCCGCTTACGCGGGGCATTTTATAATCAGTAATTACGAGGTCAATGAGGGTTCTTTCCAGGATATCGATTGCTTCCGAGGCACCGGGTGCGGTGAAAACCTGAAAACCTTGCGCAGTGAGATTCCTCTGCAGGACCTCAAGTGTGTCGGGGACATCGTCAACGACAAGTATACTCTCTCTGACGGAAGATGGCGTCACCGTTCGCTCCTCCTAAAATGTTGGGCTATGTCGCCCGACCTACTTTAATGGTAACAGGCAGGTGAACCCTGAAGCGCGAACCGCAATTGACGCTGCTCTCTACTTCGATTGAACCGCCATGTGAAGTAACTATCCCATGAACCACTGACAATCCGAGACCGGTTCCTTGACCCAAATCTTTGGTGGTGAAGAATGGGTCAAAAATCTGCTTCTTGACCTCTTCACTCATTCCAATCCCGGTATCCTCCACCGACAGTAGGACACTCTTCTCATCGTAGTCGGTAAGGATTGTAAGATTGCCTCCTTGTGGCATAGCCTGTATAGCATTTACTACCAGATTGACAAGGAGTTGATTCATCTGGGACGGGTCTGCCTCAATCTCAGGAAGTGTATCAGACATTCCAAAGACCAGTTTAATTCCCTCGCTATTACATCGCGACTCTAAAAAAGGCAAAGTTTCCTCAACCACTTTATTCAGGTTGACAGCGCTCTTACATGTTGGCATCTGACGAGCGAAAATCAGCATATTCCGGATAATATCACGTGCATGCAGGGAAGCTTTCTCAATCTTAACCAGGTCACGCGATAGGTCCGCGGCCGGTTCAGCATGGCTGGAGCCGGACAGGTTCTTTTTAGCGAGCTGTGTAAAACCGAGGATACTTCCTAATGGCTCATTTATCTCATGAGCAACTCCGGCTGCGAGTTGTCCTATGGTGGCAAGACGGTCGGCATGTCTGAGCTGTTCCTGGAGCCTGATTCTATTCCTTTCTGCTTCGGCCTTCTCTACGATGGCGCCGACCTGTCTGGCAATCTCGTCGATCAGGCTGGTCTCTTCCTTCAGGAACGGAACTTCCTCAAGCTCCGGTTTATCATCGACATAGATGACCTCAACTATGCCCCTCCGCTCACCTTTCACCTCAATAGTCGCGGACTGTCGATAGCGACCATCACGAAAGCCGTCGGTTGTGCAGGTATGGTCATCCAGTGTTATGCGGGCAACGGCGATGTCGGGGTGCTGCCATGAAGGTGGCAGGAGTTCAACTATCCTCTGCAATTTATCTTCCAGAGCTGATTCCTGCTGCTCAGCTATGCGTGCTATACCGTAGAGGCAGGTCAGCTCCTTAACCCTTTCCCTCAGCGCGGCTTGAGCCCGACGGTCTGCCGCTGCCAGACCCAGTGTCTGGGCTATACCCTCGTAGAACTTAATCTCATAACGTGTGAAAAAGCCCGACTTTGCGTTCTTAAATATCACAAGGCCGGTGTTATCGATGTCGATAGTGAATGGCAGCAGAGCCAGCGAACGATATGCTCCCCAGCTCTTTTCTTCCATTTCTGAAGGAACATCTATGGCATCCAGTATCAGGTCGGGCAGGTGGTTAACATCGTTGGTCCAGAGGCTTCCGCTGTCGGTAAAGCAAGACAACGAAGAGTCATAATCGCCGGTGAGGACAAATCTACACAGTCGCCCCAGGGGTGTGCTGTCCTTAAGGCTTTCAGCGAGTGATCCTCCTGGCGATTCGGGGAGCGTTTCAAATCGGGCGGTCGGTTCGGGGCTTCGCCTGGCTTCCCAACGGTAGTCAAGGTCGCCGTCTTTATGCAGGATCTCTATTGCGTCACAACTGGAGAAATCGATGAGCATCCTGGAAACCTCCTGCAGGAAGACGAACCTGTTGTTTCCCCGATTGGCATAGCGGAGTATGCGACGTGTAAGACCTAATACTTTTTCTGCATGCATCGAGTTATCGAGGTTGGTCAGGTTTATGACTCTGAGCTCCCTTTCCGGCAGTTGTCGGATTATGCTGTCGAGTTCGACGACCCGACAGCCTCTGTAGTCTGTCACCAGTGGACGGGTGACAGAACGATTAATATCTTCAGGGTTCTATACCAATAATTACCAATGGCACAGCGGGAACCCCGCGACCCTGCCTGATTACGTTGTAAAACTCCCCTTCGTAATATGGCACACCGGAACTCATCTGAACCTGAAGCGACTTCATAGGAAGTATCTCAATTCCCACATCAATTCTGTCACCAATATAAAAGGCTAAATGCTTAACAAATAGATCGTATGCTACGAAGGAGTATTTACCAAACTGAACTTCTATTGCGGTGCGGTCTTTTACAAAATCTGTTTGATTATATTAAGGGGTTCATTTTATACTTGTATTTTATGCTTTTCGCACATGTCACTCCCGCTAAAACGGGAGGTGTGGCG
>MWJR01000351.1 GCA_002127415.1 Calditrichaeota bacterium AABM5.125.24 | reverse complement strand
TCGTGTCGCTGTAGGTGGAATCGTTGTAGCCCAGCTTGGAAGCGGTGATGTTGAACGACACCTCAGCCAGGGCGTCGTGGATGAACCAGTATCCGTCGGCGTCGGTTCTGGCTGCGAAGCCGTAGTTGGTGTAGACCATCGCCTCCACAATCGGGTTGCCTGTCTCGAAGTCAGTCACGGTGCCATGCAGGTAGCCTGCCCGGAAATACTGAACCGAGGTCGCAAAAAGAATCGCCCGGCGGTCCTCAAGAGGCGCGGAGGTCACAGGATATTCATTGTTGAATGTATAACTGATCCCGGTGGTTCCCTCCGGGCTGGATATCCCCACTGAGGCGTAAGGGACAGCGTTGTCCCACGCAGTGCCACCACCCCTGGCATTCGATATGCTCTTGTATTGTATCAGGATCTTGGGGTCGCCGGTGGCCGTGATCCAGTAGCGCTTGTCATAAATTACCACCTGAAAGGTCAGATCGTTGTTTCCGCTGCTTCGGTGTTGAAGCTTATACCACTCTATGACGCCCCAGTGGTTTTCCTCGTCCAGGAAGTAATAGATACCGGATTCATCGCCTCGAAGCCGCAGGTTGTCCCAGAACGGGGCGATCATCCCGACTCCGCCGCCGATGCCCCTGTCCAGCGGCCAGTTCTGGAAGTTTGTGGTCATCTCCTGATCGCCCATAGAGATGAAGCCGTTGGTGGCCACGGTGACCTGGCTATACTCCTGCCCGTAGAACTGGGTGACGAACCCGAGATCGATCACGATAGCCTCGCCGATGTCCTGTGGGGAGTTGCCATCGAAGTCGATCGGGGTGCCGTTATGATCCCGGTCGTTCTCACGCAGGCTGATCTCGATCCAGTCATAATCAGGGGCCAGATCCCAGCCGCCGTCCGTATCGTCGAAACAGACGTAGCCGTAGTCGTCCGGGCCCTGTGGGACATTCTCGCGCGGCTCCTCGACCTGCAGCTCAAACCAGGCCGTGTCCACAAAGCCGTCCTGCGAGCTCAGTATCAGC
>MWJR01000212.1 GCA_002127415.1 Calditrichaeota bacterium AABM5.125.24 | reverse complement strand
CTCTCCCCCTCCTCGTCGGTAATATGAACCCCCTCGGTGAACTGCGGGTTGTCATCTTCGCCCGTGTTGCCGTAAAACCAGATCTCCCCATAGACCGAGCCCAGCATCAGATCACGCCTGTCGTCACCGTCCATATCGGCGAAAGCCGGAGCGGTTTCGCTGCCCAGCCATATCTCTCCCACTTCGTCTTCGAGAGTTCCCTCGAGACTGAATTCAGGCGCCTCAGGTGAACCCTCGTTGATGATAAGCATAACCGTGCAGAGAGCTGAACCGAGGAGGATATCGAGGTCACCGTCAAGGTCCCAGTCCACGGTCTCCGGAGCCGCTCGACCATCCACGTAGATCACCTCGCCATCCACCTCCAGATAGCCGGCACTGGTCAGTTCGCCGTTATCTTCCCTCCAGTAAAGTGTTATATAGCCGTCGCAGTCCCCGACCAGCAGATCGAGGTCACCGTCCCCGTCAAGATCCGCCATCTGCGGATAAGCACCCTGGCATCAGTCATAGGGGGCGGAAATGGCCTCACCGTCCGCCTCCATCCGGCCCCTGGCTTCCAGCACCGGCGCGCTCTCTTCCGCGACGTTTATATAGAGCCATACCGGTCCGTCGACGTATGTTCCGACCATCAGGTCCAGATCACCGTCGCCGTCCCAATCTCCGACGCAGGGCGCCGTGTATTCAGTGCCTTCGCCGGGGATCTGTTCATCCCCCGCCCGCAGGTTCACCCCGGCTTCAAACTCCGGCGGATCTGCCGCGGCGTTTATGGCAAGGCCTACCGCGAAAATTAACGGAATCCACAGATAAATCCGCTGAAACCGTGAAATGTTCATAATCAGTACCTTGCAGGAATTATTTGTGCTGTCATCCAGACACTTCGGGATGACAACACCATTTAAGCAGGATTACAGGTTTCACAATAGATCGGCGAATGGTTGGCTCGATAGACCACCCCACCCTCTGGATTAGTCTTGAATTCAAGACATTATAATTTACTTATCGGACAGGCTTCACGCAACCTTTTACCCTGCACAACATTATCGCTCCATAACATATCCCGCAAGGTTTCGGGCGCACTGCCCACGGATCGTGGTCCGGGGCAGGCATTCGCCCCTACGAATGTGACTGGGTCAGTGGGTAGCATAGCGCCCTGTGCGCGTCAATTCCGGCCGGTCCCGAAGAGTCGGGATCTGGCTTGAGACAAGGCCGACTACCTTGCTGAATCCAAAATCTTTCAAACGATGTTATAAACAAATAAGAAAGGCTGCCCTGGCAACAGTTCCAGGGCAGCCTCAAGACACAGGGTCTCACACGCGCGGTCAAAGCGCTCTATCTGCTGAATTGACCGGGTGTGGTTAAATTGCAGTCACAACGGATAATCTCTATTTATCGAAGCAACGTTATCTTGCGCATCTCAACCCGTGCCCCGTCACTCAACCGGACCATATAGATACCTGACGGCCAGCTATCGGCTTTCACCGGAACATTGTAACTGCCGGATGCCAGGCAGCCATCAGCCAGAGCAGCAATCTGCCGTCCGGCGAGGTCGCAGATGGTCAGGTGCACCTCAGCGGTGCGATCCAGCGAGAAACTGACCGTTGACATCGAGTTGAAAGGATTGGGATAGATGCCGGTCAGACCGAATTCCAGCGGTATCCCGCCAGGATCGGGTGCACTCTGACCGGGTATGGTCAGGCTGACATCTATCCAGAGCGACCCTACCACCGGGGTGTTGTGCTCGAACTGAATGTAGGCTTCGTATCTGTGCGAGACTTCAAGTCCGTTGGTGTCGAATGTAAACTCCAACTCCAGGCTCGCATTCGGTTCAAGAGTGCCGCCGGTTGGAGAGATATCAAGCCAGTAGAAATCACTTGAAGCCTCGTAGATCCGCGCCCAGTCCTCAGCCCCTTTCATCTGGACTACTAAAGCCCAGGTGAATGGATACAGCTCGTTGGTGAGTGTGCAGCAGCCAGTTTCCTCATCCTCCACCACCGCGAGATCCGTAACGTGAACGGCCTCGCCGGACTCAATATCGCACCTCCAGATCTGCTGGAGTCCCTCCCTGGTCCAGGACATGATGTAGAGGTTGTAACCGTCAGGATCGTCCTCGAAGTAGAACATGCCACTGATGTAAAAGTCCCAGTTATTCTCTATGATGTGAATGCGATTGCCGTCACGATCGATCCCGTATATATCGGAGTTCAAAGAAGAGACCCAGAACAGGCTGTTCACATCATCCCAGGTAACCACCCAGCAGGGATCAAGCCCGGTCTCGATCTGTGTATCGGTAACCTGTCCGGTTTCCGTGTCGAACTGGGCGATGTAGTCCGAGTCCACACCGTAGATGTATTCGCCGTCCGTGCACAGGTTGCGCCAGCCGGAACTGCTTTCTGACTGCTGCTCCCAGCTATCGACCAGCTCACCATCGCGGGTAACCTTGTAGAGCATATTCGGATGGTTGGGACGGTTGCCGCCCGCAACCCAGAAATGGTCCTGGGAGTAAACGGCCGCCTGCAGCCTGATATCCCCGGTTATCTCGCCGGTGTTCATCTCTTCGAGCTGGTCCCAGAACCCGCCCTCAGCTCTGGCGGCACGCGCACTGGTAGCAAACTCCAGCGGACCATCACCGGTGTTGGTGATATCAACGCTCCTGGTGGTGGACAGATCCATGTCGAGCACCACTTCAACCATCTCCGGGTTTATATCCAGTTCGGGATGAAGCATCTCGATCTCTGCTTCGAGCTCCATCTCCCCGGCGAACGTGAACTCGGCCTCGTCAATGGGCGTGTAACCCCAACGTTCCACGCTAACTGTAAAGGTTTCCACCGGCATACGGCCAATGCAAAACCTGCCATCTACATCTGTAATGCTGACCCGGTTGCAATCGAGGATTCTAACCTCGGCGCCCTCAACCGGTGTGCCATACATCTTGCTGACCACCGTGCCGTAGAAGGTCCCACCGTAACCTGTGAGGTCGCTCAGGATGTCGCCCACAAACTCGGTGCGGTCGAAATCATCGTTTTCGGAAATGTTAACTAAAGAGATACCCTGGGCATAGGTGCGATGTTCGCCGGAGTAGAAGACGCCTCGGACGTAATCGTCCTTATTGGTCTGGTCGAAGAGAATGGGCTCTCCCCCCTCGCCGGCGCTGAACCTGTCGGGGCGTTTATCCGCATTAGTGCCGATCGGATATCCGAACCTGCGATCACCGAAGCGGCACGCCTGGTCGGTGGAGAGACCGGTAACCTCGCGGTCGGAGCCGGTGTGTTCAAAATCGGTGTGGAAGTAATCCCAAAGGTCCATACGGTTGTGATCGGCGCCGAAGTCGTTGCCCTCGATATAGACGGCGCCTCCCTGGTTGAGAAATTCAACAATCTTATCAGCATCCCGGGAGTCGATCCGACTCGCTGGTGTGCCGCCGCCTCAACCAGGGCAATACCAACCCAAACAGACTATGAACAGGTCATAATCGTTCAGGTTGTTGGGTATGGCGCGGTTGTGAGCGAAGTTCAGGTCCAATTCCTGAAGCGTGCGCGCCATCGATTCATAGGCGGTATAGCTCTGGCGGAAAACCTGGTCCGTCACCCGATTGTTGTTGTCATGCTGCCACAGGAAGATGTCCGTAGCCTGAACCCCGGTCGCCAGAGCCACGGCCAACAGGATACCGGCAGCAATCCAGAACCGTCTCATGCTACCTCCTCAAGTAAAGAATAATGATCCCACAGACGACTATATACTCATCAGCAACTCTCCGCTATTCAACAAGATAAGACCAAAAAAAACAAAAAGCAAGTGTTTTCTCTTAATTACTAAGGCTGAATCTCGAGCCTGTCAGGATGTTCTGCCACCACCTCCCCGACAACCTCAGCCGCATCCAGACCGCTGTCGTGCAGGCTTCGGGTGAGCGCCTCAACATCCTTCTCAGACACAGAGATCAGCAGTCCGCCGGAGGTTTCGGATGAATAAAGCAGTCCGGTGAATTCGGGCGGAACCCCATCTCCGAAATCAATGTATTTCTCGAATGAGTTCTTATTCATATTGAAACCGGCATCGACCACCCCGTCGCCGATCAGGTCGAGCACCTTATCAAAGACCGGGAGCTTCGAAGACCGGACCTTGACCCCGACACCCGAACCGCTGGCTATCATCCAGCAGTGCCCGATAAAGCCGAAGCCGGTAACATCGGTGCAGGCGCTGACATCGAACCGGAGCATAGCCTCAGAGGCAGCCCTGTTCGAAGTGAGCATCGACTGAACCACGTCGCGGTAGAGGGCTTCCGTCACAACCCCCCGTGTCATCAGTGCCTGGATCACGATTCCGGTGCCGAGCGGTTTGGTCATCACCAACAGGTCGCCGGGACGAGCATCGCTGTTGGTGACTATCCTCCGGGGCGATATCTCGCCCACAACCGCCAGTCCATACCGGATCTCGGTATCCTGAAAGGTGTGGCCCCCTATCGGAACCGCCCCCGCATCCAGCACCGCATCCTGACCGCCGCGCAGGATCCGCCCCACTACCTCTGCATCCAGGTCGGCGGGTATTCCAATTACATTCAGCGCGCATAACGGTGTGCCGCCCATAGCATATATATCGGAGATGGAATTGACCGCGGCAATCCGTCCGAAGGTGTATGGATCGTTGACCACCGGCGCCAGCAGATCGACCGTATGCACCAGGGCTCTATCCGGCGAAATCAACATAATTCCGGCGTCATCCGCGCTGTTCTCACCGACCAGCACCCGGTCGTCGCTGAATGGAGGAAGCTCCGATAACGCAAGCGCCAACTGCGCTCTGCTGACCTTGGACGCTCAACCAGGGCAGGCTACAGTCGCCAGCAGTCCCGGGTTTTTTACCAGATCCTTGGCGGCATCCGGATCAAAGAAGATGTGGCATTCACAGTGACCGTCACGCGCTATTTCCTCTTTGAAGGCAGCACACGGGCAGGTGGGATCGGTCCCGGTTTCCACCGGATAATGCTGCTTGCAGGGACAGTAATATTTCCCATATCTTCGCTTATTCTCGGCCATGTGGCGGACAACACGACTTAAAGCCGTATCGTCAGGATTAAGAACATAGCCTAATCGGCCAGCTATCCTTGTCAGATATTCGACGGCGGTTCGCTCGGGCTCTTCCATTCGCAAAAGCGGATTGTGGACCTTAGGAATGTGGATTGTGTCTCGCCGGGGCGGGATGAAATCTCAAATTTGAAATATGATAACACTATCAATATAAGCAATATATCTCAGATATGTCAATAACATAGTTTTCTGGAATCGGGTTGCTCTGTAGACCAATCCTTGACGAAGAGCGACGACTTCAATCGTTGATCCTCACCAAGTCGTTATCTGACGACGACTAAAGTCGTCGCTCCCGGTCAAGTCGTTATCTGACGACGACTAAAGTCGTCGCTCCCATTTATTTGTTATTCTTCAATCTGCGAACATCTCCATCTCGGTATGTGATACCGAGGTCGTCGAAGTGCATCAGGATGGGGGTGGTGAACTTCCGGGTTGAACCGATCAGCTCGCGGAACTCAA
Organism: Calditrichaeota bacterium AABM5.125.24; assembly: GCA_002127415.1. GTDB lineage: Bacteria > Electryoneota > AABM5-125-24 > Hatepunaeales > Hatepunaeaceae > AABM5-125-24. The sequence goes on along the minus strand of MWJR01000212.1, from coordinate 9,867 downwards.
AGAAGCGCATCTCTGTATGGTCTTTGAAGAAACCAACAAGCAGCTTTCGCGCTTCATCTATGGCTTCCCGATGGTAGAAAAGCGGCTTGCCGTCGGGTCCGTGCAGTTTCAGCAGTTCGCCCAGCTCACAGAGACCGATGATAATGGGCTCCACATCAGATATATCAAGGTCAAGCTCACCGGCCAGCTCCTCCGGCTCAGGGGTGACGAACCCTCTTTCAAGGTATACCCTGGCAATCCTTTCCTTCAATTCCTCCTGCCGGGGGCTGAACTGGATTATATGCCCGGTTTGCCGAACGATTTCAGCTTCGAGTTCTATCCGCTGATCCCTTTTAAGTTCTTCGAGCAGCCTGTCGTAGAGCACCTGTGCAGCGGACGGCATAAGCCTTGATTTCAGGTCTGAACGCCGCGCCCCTTTCAGGTGGGGCTCCGACTTATGAAACTCGGAGAGAAACCTCACGACCTTTTCCTGGAGTGTATCGAAAAGCCCGGCACTGACCACCAGCCACCTGGGAGACGGCTGCAACACGCGCACTTCACCGTCCCTCTGCATTGCCCCCAGTATATCGATGACCTCACCCTGTGGGAAGGCGAGCTGGCGGGCGATTTCGGCTGCATCCGCTGTCTGGTCCCCGACCTTCTCGATATACTGCCGAACGATCTCGCGAGGCTCGGCCGATTCGAGGCGTTTCAGCCTCTCGATCTCTTCAGAATCGGCCGACTTCATCTTTTTAGGGTGGATCTCCAGGATTAACCCACCCCCGAGGACGCGTCCCTCGGAGAAGCTCCGCACCACGTAGCGATCCCCGACATCGGCCATGGCCTGGTCCTCAAGACGGAACTGAACCAGCTCCGACTCGCCGGGTTGAATGGGGCGATTTTCCAGCAGTATCACCCGACAGATGTGCTCGGAACTGCCCAGATGCAGCCTGAGCCTGGTTCTCTGTTCGAGCTGTTTCGCAGCCGAGGCGAGGAGATTCAGCCGGGCGTTAAGCATATAGGTTGGCCGGTAGTGATCGGGTGTGGCGAGCAAATCGCCACGCCCCACATCATCCTTGTTGACACCCGGCAGATTAAGCGCAGCCCTCTCACCGATTGTGCCGGCTTCGACATCCTTGTTATGAGCCTGGATCCGCTTGACCCGCGCGACAGTTCCTGCAGGGAGTATCTCAACCGTATCGCCGGTCTTGACCTTTCCGGACAGGACGGTTCCCGCGACGATGGTTCCTGCCCCCTTGATGGTGAAGGCCCGGTCGAGCCACATCCGGAAGAGTCCCCGGTCGCTGCGGGGCCTGGCGGAAGCTATCAGCCGGTCGAGCGCTGTTCGGAACTCCTCCATACCGGCCCCGGTGCGGTTGGACACCGGCAATATCGGTGCACCTTCCAGGAAAGTTCCCCTGGTCAATTCGCGGATATCCTCGTTGACCAGCGCGATCCACTCCTCATCAGTCAGGTCGATCTTGGTCAGAACTATAATCCCCCGGTCAATGCCCAGCAACTGCAACACCTCGAAGTGCTCGCGGGTCTGAGGCATAACCCCGTCATCAGCGGCCACCACCAGCACCGCCCCGTCCACACTCGACACGCCAGCCAGCATAGTCTTCAGGAATTTCTCGTGTCCGGGAACGTCGATAAAGGTTACATCATCACCGTAGAAGGCAAATCCGAGCTCGATGGTCATCTCCCTCTCCTGCTCCTCACGCAGCCGGTCGGGGTTGTAGCCGGTCAGAGAGATGATGAGTGACGACTTGCCGTGGTCGATGTGACCCGCAGTGCAGATTACGGTGTGGGTGCGCGGCACGCTGCTTCCTTCTTATGAGATTGATAATCCCGGATTCGATGAATCCGGGCTACCTGTCGGTTATCATTATATAGCATCCGTGTCGTTGTGTCAAGCCTTTATTCAGCCAACGATAAAATCGGCTTTCAGGAACATTCAGGCTGCGTTCCAATCTCATAAATTCAGAGAATTCTGCCATAATGGCAGAAGACCGACACTCTCCGCGCCGGTCTTCACTATCACCTGTAGCGGGGGCACGATTAGGGGAGGTAAAGAAGACACCTGGGGCAGACGTGAAGCCGGTCATAAATGATTTCGGTATAAACATCCAAGTCGGGATCAACCGCTAATTCTGGATTATCATTGTATTAGGATGATCGGTGATGTTTGCTGATCCAGCATCAATCAACAGGTTCATGCCAGCTATGGAAGTAGAACGCCACATTTCAAGCCATTTGCGATCCGTATGGTCGTAGGTTCAAAACGAATAATGGCAGCGAGAGGGAGTAATCCTCGCAACTTCAAGATCGTGGGTTTGAAGCGGGCAGGCGTTGAACTCTAATCTGGAGCTAAAGATTACTTTTAACCAGCGTTACATACTATATGTTTGGTAACATGAAGTTCTTCAAAAGGATACTTGCTTAAAAGCCTCTCTATCCTGCAGTGATCGTTCATTTTAAGTTTCTCACCACTATTTTGTAGAATCCAGCATCTTCATTAAATTCCGCTTACGTTTGTGCATAGTGCGAAGCGAAGCAAGATATTGTTTGAACTGATGTTCACGACCAAGATCGCTCATTAGTTTACCAATCTTCTTGAGAAAAGTAAATGATGGAATAGACTATAGGGACAACAACCAAGTGATTAACCGATTTGAAAAGGAATCATCACGTCATCATTCCAGCGAAAGCATGTCCCAGCGGAAGCTGGGGCTGGAATCCAGAGTAAAGTTTGATAACTTATTGTCCATACTGGATTCCCGTTTTCCAGTCTGTCCGAGAATTGCTTTTGGGTTGCTCTGCGGCAAGGCGCACGCCCCCAGCTTTTGCTGGGGCAGGCTCTCGTGCGCCCGTAAAAACAATAACTTGAAAGGCGGACGGGGACGTCCGCCTTGCCAAATCTTGCATTCTCGGACAGACTGGAAAACGGGAATGACAATCCAAATGATCACCGGACAGTATTAACCATAAATTAACAATAATCTACAGATTTTCGACTATAACCAGCTTATAAAAGTCTTTATTATACAAGCACTTACAAATTCAGATTACACTCTATTAAATAAACCTGATCCTAACTAATTGTCTTTTATAGACTAAAAGTTGGGACAGTAGTGAAGAGACAATTATATTCAGTGATTGCGCAAGGTCTTGTCCTGAATTAAATTCAACCGCTCGGCTTCCTCATCGATATTATTCTGGTGTATCCAGTCCTGTAGAGCGATTCTATCATTTACTCGATCGGCAAGTTTTACGGTTTCTGGATCTCTGCGCAGAAGCTTCCATATATCGTTGCCGTTACGAACAAGCAGCTCTCTCAATCGCTTCAGATAGTAGTAATATACCTTCAGCGAACCTGGAGATATTGAATATCTTTGAGCCATATCTTTGGGGGAAGGGAAAAGACCTCTCATAAATACATTTATATTGTCACTTAATCGTCCTGACCTTCGTAAAACAGCAACATTCGCAGACAAGGATGGCGTATCACTTCTGCCAACAAAAAGATAATCCTTGGCACCCTCTAATACTCCGGGATGAAGGCCATTAGGTCTGATATTCGCCAACGAATCTTCCGGGACTTCAGCCGCCAGCAGCTCCTTTGCCAGCAGTAAGGCAAGGTAAACGCTGTTGGAAACGTTCCACTTATGCGACAAATCTATTACCTTGTCCCAATCCATCCGGTCCCGATAATAAATGATAGTTTTGGAAATATCATTAAGGAACAACATACCAGCCAGTAGAAATAGATGTTTACAGGTATGTACACATTGATATAGCAGGGAGTCTTCATATGACAGAACCAATGCACTCTCACCGGAAAATTCAACCGGGCGTGCTCTTTCCCATAAGCCGTTCACGTCAATGTTGTACAGAGATGAAGGTCTGTGGATGTGCCAGTGCACCTCCACGTTTGACCCACCACAAGAGCTGACAAAAACGGAGTGATAATGACCTTCATGCTTGCGAATATTATCTCTATGCGCATCGTAGCCTAACTTCAGCAACTCCTCCTCCACCCTTTGCAGGTCGGCTTTCTTAACCATAATGTCGAGGTCATACATTGGTCTGAGGGCGATATTGTCGTAAACAATCTCTGCCAGATGCGCCCCTTTGAGAACAATAACCGGGATACTATTGCTATTCAAAACATTCAATACTATCGAAAGTTCATAGAATTGGCGGATACTCCTTCCCGCAGAACGGAGATATATCTCCCGCAACCTTTCAGCAGCGACGGAAGGAATAATCTCATATAATCCCAGCTTCCGCACCAGGTGATATAGTAATGGTGTGACGCTATGCCATTTCGACTGATCTATCACTCCATTCCAGTCGGAGATCGATAGCCGCTCAAGCTTGGATGCCACTATACTGTCGCTATCCTGGCCAAGACAGTCAAGTAGAAGCATATCTTCCGGTTTAATGACCATTCGGGTGCCTTTATACGATAATCTTTTTTCGGTTAATATGTGTCAATATTACCATCGGGATTTTTTTACGTCGACAACTTTATAATAGTCCAGATACCATTCAATATACTTCGCTATACCTTCCCGTATGGATGTATTCGATTTGAATCCAACTTCATCTTTAAGGTCGTCAACATCAGCAAACGTGGCCTTGATGTCGCCGAGCTGCATCGGTTGCATGTCGAGCTTGGCCTTGCATCCAAGGGCCTCTTCAATCACCCCGATGAACTCAAGCAGGTGAACCGATTCATGATTGCCGATGTTATAGAGCCGATATGGGATCCAGCTGGTTCCTGGATCCGGGTTGTCACTATTCCAGTCAGGGTCTGGAACCGGATCGTGATAAATCAGACGGACAATCCCTTCAATAACATCGTCTATATAGGTGAAATCCCTGTGCATATCACCATAATTAAATACCGGAAGTGTCCTTCCCTCAACCATAGCCCTGGTGAAGATGGTCAGCGCCATATCAGGCCTGCCCCAGGGCCCGTAGGCTGTGAAGAAACGCAACCCGGTTGTAGGCAGGCCGAAAGTGTAGGAATAAACATGAGCCAGGAGCTCGTTTGACTTCTTGGTGAACGCATAAAGCGATATCGGGTGGTCTACGTTATGATGCACTGAAAATGGTAGCCTGGTGTTACCTCCATATACCGAGCTGGAGGAAGCATAAAGCAGGTGACCGCACTTTACACGACGCGCCTGTTCAAGAAGATTATAAAATCCTATCAGGTTGCTCTGGATATAACTGTCGGGATTCTGGAGCGCATATCTGACACCGGCCTGTGCCGCCAGATGAACAATACGGTCATCGGAATCGAGTCCTTCGGAGTCAAACAACCCCTTTAATCCCTCGGCATCAGCAAGATCAAGCTGGTGGAACTTAAAGGCAGAAAACCGCTTCAGTATCTCCAGTCGATCCTGCTTCAGCTTTACATCGTAATAGTCGTTAAGGTTGTCGAGACTGACTATATTATAACCATCATCCAGCAGCCGACGGCATAGGTGAAAACCGATGAAACCGGCGCTCCCAGTAACCAGAATACGTTTGGACATTTATTGATATCTTTCAACTATAGGTTTAACCACAGAAAAGGCAGCTGATAAAACAGAGAGAAGGTCCAGGTCTCAAGCTGGCTGCCTTCACCTGAATGATGCAGGTCAAACTGACCTTCAAGAGATATGTTCAGGTTCTTCAGCGGCTGGCTGTCAACACTGAATGCCAGGTAGCGATTTGTTCTCACTTCACCAAAGGGAAATTCAACCCTTTCAAATTCCACCCATGGCCTGTAAGGATCATCATTCAACGAATTATCACCCCAACGCCTGCGACCATACTCAATCTCAACCATTGTGTTCCATTTGAAAACCTGCCTTATACCAATAGCAAGTTTATCAGCGTCATTACCAATAGGATGACTCAACAACGAATCACGATTGACGAAATTACAGAAACCGTAATTATGCTGAAGCGTGTAAGTGTTCATCCTGATTGCCTGAGCAAATAAGGTTAATCCGACCGGTTCAATCATCGGCGTCCAGGCAACACGCCCCAGGTAACCCATCGCATCCGGTCTCCCTTCATCCCGATCTTCCCTGTCAAGCTGAATCTCATCCAGCAGCAGAGACCCTGTGGCCCGAAGATTCTGCGGTGCTCTCCAATCGACGTGAAAGAACCAGACCGCATTAGCCCAGTTTCTATGGGTGACATTAGACCGCTTGTTCTGTTCCACTTCCAGATGTGTGGACAACGGATTAAGGAACGCAAAATCAAGCGGTCTGTCCGGGCCCGCGAGTATTGAAACCTCACCTATACCCAATACGAGATTATCGTGATTGCGATATTCAAGTGCACGGCCCACTATATAGCGTTGAATGTTCAGAGTATCAATGTCCACAGTATCATACTTTGACTCGAGAAAACCGATAAAGTATCGAAAAGTGAAACGACGGTGATTGAGCTGCAGAGCCAGCCGCTCCCAGGCTGGCGCACCTCCGGCCAGGATAAGATTGTCCTCACTCATCGGCCCCCATATCTCCCGACCGCGACCGAACTCAACCGTCGCCCAGTCATTCCTGTAACCCACCACGGACTGGTCGATCTCACCCGTCCTCATCCCGATACGTGCAATATCACGCTCTCTTCCGGAGTAGTGCGACAGACTCGCACCAACGTTGCTGGCACGAACATAGAACCTGGCATACCAGTGCTGTCTGAACCTGGCAACAGTCCAGAGGGATGGACTTATAGCCAACTGTTTATATTTTACGTCCGGCCCGACCTGAGCTAAAGCCCCCAGACCCGGAACGAATAGCAGCCCCAAACCCTCACCACTGCCTTTATGTAGTCTATCCAGCTGCCTGGAATAGTCGTTCAGGTATCTCTGTATCCAGGCATACGCACCCATATCAACGCCAGTTTCACCCCAGCTTTCCGAAGTCGGGCAGGTTAACGGATGATAAATTGAATTAACCTGCCATAACCATCCCGCATCTGTGAGAACTTCACTTCTATAGGAGTAGCTGAAATCCTGCGGGAACACCTCAGCCAATAGAGGATTTGATATTATAACCAGACATAACACCAAACCTAAAATAAGAGAAGCAGAAAGGCTTTTTGATACTCCCAAATCGAACGTGATTCTCATCTTGAACTACATCTGATGACATCCTTCACCTCCCGAATGACATATTCCACCTCATCATCCGTCATAGCGGGATATATCGGCAGTGAGACCAATTGCCGCCACACCTCTTCGGCATTGGGAAAGAGCCCTTCACCCAAACCGTATTTCTGTCTGTAGTATGGGTTCATATGCAGCGGCAGCCAGTGAACAGAACAGTAAACCCCGCGTCTCTTCAACTCCTCGATGAACTCGTCCCTGCTAATGGTAATCCTGTCAAGGTTAAGTTTCAGGAAATACAGGTGCCACGAGTGGATTCGGGTGCGATTGTCATTCGGTGGAGTCTGAACCGCTGGAAGCCGATTGAATTGTCGGGTGTATCTGGATGCGATCTCCTCACGTCTGCTGCGAAATTCCTCGGCCCTCTTCAACTGGTGAATACCGATCGAAGCAGCTATATCGGTGAAATTATACTTGTAACCCGGCGCCACGATCTCATAATACCATGAACCCTGGGCGGTATATCTCTTCCAGGAGTCGCGGTCCATTCCGTGAAGCGACATCAACCGCATCCGTTTGGCTAATGTCTCCTCATCCGTGACAATCATTCCCCCCTCGCCGGTGGTTATGCACTTATTGGCATAGAACGAAAAGCAGCCGATAATCCCGAACCTCCCCGAATGAATCCAGTTGTCCACTCCGTTCGGCCGGTAGTAAGCGGGAAAAGCATGGGCGCAGTCTTCGATAACCGGTATACCGTGCTCATCAGCAATCGACATAATCCGGTCCATCCGGCAACAGAAGCCGCCATAGTGCATCGGGAAGATCGCCTTCACCCTGCCGTAAGGGGGTTTCAGACCTGCGGTCGGCCGTCGGTTCGATATCTCCACAATCGTCCGTTCAAGTGTCTCCGGGTCAATGCAGAGCGTATCATCACAGTCAACGAAGACCGGAACCGCATCGAAGTAACGGACCACCTCGGCAGTGGCGGCAAAGGTCATCGTGGGCACCAGAACCAGGTCGCCCCGCTCGATACCCACCGATTCCAGTGCCAGATGGAGCGCCGCGGTGCACGAATTGACCGCAACTGCAAACCTGGCACCCACCGCCTCGGCAAAGTCGGCCTCGAAGCGGCTGACTTTCGGTCCGGTGGTCAGCCAGCCTGACCGCAGCGTATCCGTCACCTCTGCGATCTCCCCATCAGAAATGGATGGACGGAAGAACTGAACCGTCATCTTGTCTTTATCAGTCATACGATTATCATCAATCAGCGCTATTAGTTTTATGGGATTTGACCATTTCTGTGGCTGCAGAGGCAATCTCCTCACTCGGCCTGGCAAAAAACCTCCCCAGAGTTATACCCCAGACGGTCAGAAAAAGGATCTTAAGATCAAGCCAGAGCGACTGCCTATCAACATAATCAAGAGCGAGCTTCATCTTGGTCGGAAGAACAATATCAATATACGCACGCTCGCGGTCCTGTGCGCCTGCAAGGACGCTCTCCTCATCACGGAACTGGAGCGTGGCCAGGTCGGTGATGCCCGGTCTTACCCTGAACACCAGACCCCATTCCGGCTTGTAATGCCGCACATATCGGGGAACCTCAGGTCGAGGGCCGACCAGACTCAGGTCACCCGCAAGAACATTCCCGAGTTCGGGCAGCTCGTCCAGCTTGGTCTTCCTGAGCAGCATCCCGAACCCGGTAATCCGGCAATCACCACCGGCGGTTACCTGAGGACCAAGATGCTCAGCATCAACCCTCATAGTGCGAAACTTTATCAGTCGAAACTCCCTGCCGCCCTTACCGACCCTCGTCTGTCGAAAAAATACGGGACCGGGCGAGGAAAGTTTTATCAAGACCGCTATAAAGACAAAAACAGGACTGAGTATTACAACAGCAAACAGCGAAAGCAGGATGTCAAGCGTTCTTTTCAGGAAACGATACACCATTCACGTCTCTCATTACTCAGTTATGCTGCTTTATCAGAAATCCCAGATAGTGGGTGCGCAGAAAGTGGACATTCATCAGTAATGGATACAGGACATGTGTCGAATACCCCAACCGCCTGGCCAGAGGCGGCAGTAACGTGATGGAGCGGAAATCCAGCGAATAACCGGGAAACAGCTCAATCAGCATACGTTTTGTCATCTTACGAACGTTGGGGTTGCGGGGGTTATTATAGCGAAAGTCATACCAGATCACTGCGCCGCCCGGCTTCAGCACTCGATTTACCTCAGCGGCGATATTTTGCATCATTCCATCATCAAGGATCGAGGTAAAAACCGTGAAAAGCAGAATAAGGTCAAAATAAGTTGTATCGAAATCCAGCTTCTCGGCATTGCCCTGTTGAAAATGGATATCCGGAAATCTTCGCTTTGCAGTATCAATCCTATAGGGAAGCAGATCGACGCCATAAAGGTTTTCCGGGACAGCACCCCACTCCACAAAACGGGACAGTTCATAGCCCGACCCGCAACCTACATCGAGGATCCTCCTGTCCTGCAAAGGATAAAAACCGTGAATACTTAAGAGCCTTGCAATCTCACGTTGCCGCTCCCGGACAATTGCCCGGTTACCTCGATTCCTGCTGTCCCACTGCTCCCGGATTGATGGACTTTCGTGGTAAGAACGATAGACCCGGACAATCCGTTCGATCTCCTGTTCGGAGGTCATAGTGATCCATATAAATGGTAGAGAGTATTAACAAAATACTGATCGTAGTCGTGGTTGTCCCTAACCACGACTGTCGGGCTTGGGGACAGCCCCGACT
>MWJR01000314.1 GCA_002127415.1 Calditrichaeota bacterium AABM5.125.24 | reverse complement strand
ATCATCCCTCATCTCTTCAGGTTCAGATAGCTCGATTTCAATCAGCATGTTGTAGATGCCTGCTTCGCTTTCGCCCGGTTCGACGAGGATAGTCACTGTTTCGGAATCTTCAGATGGAATAACCCCGGTCTCGGGATCGAAGGTAAGCATGTGGAATTCTCTTATGCCGTCATCGACGATGCGTATCTCGGGTATAGCCCACCAGGAGAGCCAGAGGTTGCGGTCATCGTGACCAACTCCGTCCCAGTGCTGCTGGCCGGCACCGATACGCGATTGAAATACCTGCACAAGTTCGAGCACCGTCCACCGGTCTGTGTCAATCGCCAATTCCCAGACATGATTGGCATTGTTGTCGGGCCCTCTCGTTGAGTTAAACCACATCTGTCCATCAGGATGTTTATCGATCCAGCACATACTGCGGCACGGTGTATTGTTTATGAATCCAGCCCAGTTAGCGATGCGCCCAACCTCCTCACCCAGCGAACCGTCCTCCTCATTCATTCTATAGACGTGGATGTTGCCGTCGTTGCCCATCACGAACAGCAGACCCAACTCCCGGCTGGCGGTTACCGCATATGAAGTGTATGGCAGCTGGATGTTCCCCAACCGGTCGCCGTTGCGGTTGTAATGGGTCAGATAACTCTGCGGGTCGACGACCATATAGAGGTGACCGTTCAGCAGACCAATCGACATACAACGGGCTTCAACAGCGAACTCGCGCGCCGGGCGGTATTCGTTGGCTGGATCGAGCGCGCAGGCGCGGCCGGTGTGGAAGTCGTTGTTCCACATCCACTGGTTGTCCAAGTCCCAGGCCAGACCGACGTTGTAGTGGTTGACGGCGCCGCCAGGTGGATTGAACTGGTCAATCACATCGCCCGGGTCATCCCTGCGCGGGCCTCCCCAGAGTTCGTTTTCATCTTTAACCAATCGGGAGTCAATGTCGAACGCGACATCGTCTTCACCGCTGTTGGTGAGGGTCATCTCAACCGCGAGGCTGTCGTCGGCTTCGACCGACACTGCGAGCCCGAAGGGGTC
>MWJR01000350.1 GCA_002127415.1 Calditrichaeota bacterium AABM5.125.24 | reverse complement strand
AATCAACTGTTCAGCCGTCGGGTGAGGGCGCCCAACGGCACACCCAATACAACTTTTAATTGCACCCCTTAATAACTTCCTTACTTTCCCTTCGCCATGCGCGTCCCAGGAGGGATTCAGATACCAGCAATAAGATAAAGGCAAATGTGATCGGACGCCACAACTCCCGGCCGTAGCGGATGCTGTGGATGGTTTGTTCGATCTCTTCGGTATCCTCATCGATTATGATTGCGCCTCCGAGCCGTCCAGAGAGGTCTTCCAGGTCGCATCGCACCAGATTTGATTGATCGGTCGGGGTGTTGGCAGCGAAGACGGCTGCGGTGCGGTTCAGGGCGGAAAGCCTGTATATCCCCGGCAGCCGGACGTCGGTGACCTCGTATTCGACCCCGCCCACCACCGGTCGGGGAGACAGATCGATCAGGTCGCCGTTCGGGAGCTCCAACCTGGCGGTCTCGGCTCGGGGCAGGGGCAGGATGACCCGCTGGTTCTGACCGGTCTCCCAGGCGAGAAAGCCCTCGCGGCCGGCAGGGGGTGCGTAGGCAGCCGCCCGGAAGACCAGCGGTGCGAAGATGCCGGCATAGATGAAGTCCTGTGAAGAATCCCCTATCGGTGCGGCGAACAGCAACGCCCGCCCACGCCCGATCTGACGTTCGACCAGGAACGGTCGCCCATTGGATAGTGGGATCACCACCTGGTCGCCGCGGCCGACCGCCAGGTCCACCAGGAAGTCGAACGAAGGCGACTTCGGCGCACCGTCCTTCTCGAACATCCCGGCAAACAGTGGGTGCTGCAAGTCGAGCTTCCCCCAGCCGACGCCGCCGCCCTCGATGGTTCCCCGGGCTCCGGCGAAACCGAGAGCGCCCCACAGCCCGCGGCTGAGCCCCGCCAGATCCGAATCGACCCCCGGAAATATGATGACTCCTCCGCCCTCCCGGACAAACTCGCTGACACGCCGGGTGGCACCGGGTGATACCGATGGCAGCGCGGAGAGGAGAAGCAGATCGTATCCCGCCAGCGAACCGGTTTCCCACCCAGTCGGGTCGCCCCATGTGAGCCTAACGAACCCAGTCCTGTCACCCGAAAGCGCGGCGGTGAGAACC
>MWJR01000349.1 GCA_002127415.1 Calditrichaeota bacterium AABM5.125.24 | reverse complement strand
AGTCGGGGCTGTCCCCAAGCCCGACAGTCGTGGTTAGGGACAACCACGACTACGATCAGTATTTTGTTAATACTCTCAAATTTTAAAGGTCAAAACCGGTAGGGGCGCGATTCATCGCGCCCGTGATGAACCGATGAAAGCAACCGGGTAGATGACCCTGAAATAGTGATGGAAAAATTACGAAAACTCTTGACAAACAGACTGTGGGTGTTTATATTGTCTGATAGAGGGAAGGTGACTGCGTTCTGCTTCGGCGGGACGTGGTGTGGCTCCCGCCTTCCCCCTAAGGCGTATACGAGGCTAACAGCGAACCGTATGCGCCTTTTTTTATAATCGTAACATTGTGTTACTCCCAGCCCACCGCGGCTGGCAACAGACCTCAGAATTCGAGTCTCGGTAACAGGCGTATCCTCTGAGGCCCAAAGCCCATTTGAATCGCGGCGTCGGGTTCTCAACCCGACGCCATAAGCCTTCACTAAGACGAATGCGTCCTCCAGCGGGATTAGTCCAAAACCAAATCCTAACGACCAAATATGTGCGGCATCTGCGGCATATACGACCCTGAAGCAACCGGCCCACCCGACACTGAGCTGCTGGACACCGCCACCGACTTGATGACCCACCGCGGGCCGGATGGACGAGGCACCTGGCTGGACAACGGAATCGGCCTCGGCCACCGGCGCCTGGCCGTCATTGATCCGGAAGGCAGCCATCAACCGATGGTCAGCGGCGACGGGCGTCTGGTCATCGTCTATAACGGCGAGCTCTACAACTTCAAGACCCTGCGCCGTGAACTGGAGACTGAGGGGGTTCATTTCCGCACCAGGGGCGACACCGAGGTGGTTCTCGAGGCGCTGACAAGGTGGTGGACAGCGGCTCTGGAGCGCTTTGAGGGGATGTTCGCCCTGGCTGTATGGGACCGCCAGGCGAGGAAGCTCCTTCTGGCCCGTGACCGCCTCGGAATTAAGCCCCTGTTCTACGCCGCGGACGAAGGCAGGTTACTCTTCGCCTCCGAGTTCGCTCCGCTCCTGGCCTATCCCCGGATCACAACCGCCCCCGACCCCCTCGGCATCGCAGGCTATCTGGCCCACTACCAGCTCACCTT
>MWJR01000346.1 GCA_002127415.1 Calditrichaeota bacterium AABM5.125.24 | reverse complement strand
GAGAGTATTAACAAAATACTGATCGTAGTCGTGGTTGTCCCTAACCACGACTGTCGGGCTTGTCCCCAGCCCCGACTGCAACAAGAAAATCATTACTTGAACCTATCTCAAAATGTCATTCCCGCGAAGGCGGGAATCCAGACCAGCATTGGATCCCAGTTTCCGCTGGAATTATAATCCCTAAATCACAACTTTGTAGGCGTTATACAGGCATTTTAAGATAGGTTGTTGGCTAAAACTCTCCCCGATTTATGACGAAGACCTCAAAAGATAAAAAGAGCGAGCCCCTAAATCCCGATGCTGAATTGATCGAGATGTGTCAGCACGGCGACGAAGAGGCCTTTCAGGAGCTTATAGAACGCTACAGGACCCGGATTGCCAGCATAGCTTACCAGGTGCTGGGGAGTTATGAGGATGCGCGGGATGTGACACAGGAGGTTTTTATCAAGCTCTACCGCGGCATTCGCAGCTTTGATCCACAGAAGAAGTTCTTCACCTGGCTCTACAGACTGACAGTCAACGCCTCGATTGACTTCCTGCGTTCCAGGCGGAGACGTTCCTATGAAAGCTCACTGGAAGAGCGCCCCGACCAGTATCAGAACATCCCGAATCCTGAATATGATTCGATAACCTACGATCTTGAGCGGCGTGAACTGCGGCAGCTGTTTCTACGGCTGGCTGAGAAGTTGAATCCCAGGCTGCGGGCTGCCTTCATCCTTTGTGACCTGCAGGGTTTCACAGCCGATGAGGTGGCTGAAATCCTGGACTGCCCCAAGGTGACCCTTCGCTGGTATCTGCACGAGGCGCGTAAAAGGATCAGGATGGCTATCTTTAGAGACCATCCTGAATACTGGAGAGGAAAAGCCAGGTAGTAGGTCTTTCCTGAAGGTTCGACTTTTGACCCAGCCGGAAAAGACCTCTGAAGCTTTTGGTGGCATTATTGCGATTAGGAAGGTAATACACTATATTTGTATGTGTAAACTGTCTCTGTAGAATCGAAATATATAACCGAAGAGGATTCTGAATTATGCACCGCTGGTTCACATGCGCACTGCTGTCAGTATGGTTGCTGATCGGGTGCGCTTCCCCCAACGCTCCTCGCATAGTCGAGACTGAGCTGGTCCTTATTTCACAGACCTCCACCAACGGCTGGGCACAGG
>MWJR01000344.1 GCA_002127415.1 Calditrichaeota bacterium AABM5.125.24 | reverse complement strand
GCGGCGGTTTTACTGTGGCTGAGCGGTCCCGCCACTGGCGAAGTGACGGTTGACCCCTTCGGGCTCGCAGTGTCGGTAGAGGATGGCGACACCCTCGTCACCGAGATGACCCTGACCAACGACGCAGAGATCAACATCGCTTACGAAATTGGCTTCGACAATCCGGAAAGGGACACTCGGTGCAGACAGGGCCCACGCCGCGACCAGGTCGACCTCGAAGGGAAGATGTTCGCAGTCATCCAAGGGGAACCCGGGGATATAAGGGAGGTAGGTTGGGCCCGGATGGACGAGAAGATGATGGATCCCATCCTGGATCGGTTGGACCCGGACGAACAGGGCGACGGCTTCCATTCCTACCGTGTTAATAATGCCGCCGTTTGGGACGACGTTGACTTCGAGGATTATGACGCAATCGTAGTCGGAATGTGGGGCAATCTCCAGCCGTTTAACAACGGTTACAATGCCAACTACGAAAGGTTCTGTGAATATATCGCCGGCGGTGGCAGCGCCTACTTCGAAACCAGCGGTGCCAATCAACCGCACAGTCCCGGCGGTATTCGCAACAACGGGGCTGGGCAATCAGTCAACGGTAGTCTGGTCGTCAGCCCGGACCGAGGTGATGAGAACTACAGCTTGTTCGCCGAGATCTGCCACGAGTCTCAGGGTGGAGAGCTCTGGGAGGAGGGCCACGTCATACTCGGCGGCGGCGGTGGTATGATCCCCAATGCATGGACGTTTTCCCATTACAACTTGGGGCAGTTCGAGGACAACGATGAGATAGACTGGTTCCAGGTGATCGCCGTCAAGCAGAATACCGAAAACGCGGCTGCTGTCGCTTACGGCTACGGCAAAGGCACCGTTCTGACCTTTGGCGGTATGACCGGCATGAACTTTGATAGGTATCGTCAGCCAGGTCAGTGGGGTTCCATCGCGGCTGAGATCCTGTTCTACCTGACTGAGGTGAGTAGGTCGAAATGGATCATGGCAGATCCTGAAGATGGGGTTATTGAAGCCGATGGTTCCGAGACGGTAGAGATCATATTCACTTCAGTCGAGATGGAGGCCGGGATTTACGAGATGCTGATCCAGATTGAGCTGTCTGAAGCCGAAGGTGAGCGGGACGACCTCGAACAGACCCTGATCGAGATGTCGGCGGTAATGTCGCTCGAGTCACCAACCGCCGACG
>MWJR01000126.1 GCA_002127415.1 Calditrichaeota bacterium AABM5.125.24 | reverse complement strand
ATTTACAACTGTCGCTGACCTTTTCGGAGAAGCAGCGAAGGACTCCGATGCCCGCGTGACCGCCTTCATGGGCTCGAAGCACGACATGCTGGACTGGATATGGAAATATACACCGGAGGGTGTGGAATCGGTTCTGGACCTGTTCAGTGGCGGCGCCAAC
Organism: Calditrichaeota bacterium AABM5.125.24; assembly: GCA_002127415.1. Taxonomy (GTDB): domain Bacteria; phylum Electryoneota; class AABM5-125-24; order Hatepunaeales; family Hatepunaeaceae; genus AABM5-125-24. The sequence continues at coordinate 1,058 of MWJR01000126.1, read as the reverse complement.
GTGGCTTACTTCTACAAGCGCAAGGGGATTCGTGTCATCGCCAACGACCTGCTGGATTACCCTTATCACATCGCTCGGGCGGTGATAGAAAACTCGTCGGTCACATTGTCTGACGAAGAGATCGAGGCGCTGCTCGAGCCCAACTCGAGGGCGAAGGATTTCATCGTTCGGACCTTCCACGGCTATTACTACACCAAGCCGATCCTGGAGTTTCTGGACAACACGTATGCCAATATTCAGCAGCTCAAGGGCTACCGGAAGGACATTGCGCTGTTTGCACTGGGTCGTGCCTGCCAGATCAGAGCCTGCTTCGGGGAGTTCTCCAGGTCGAAAAAGAGTCTCACCGAGCCGATCCCTGACGACGCCAACAAATATCCCACAACCCACATCGGCAATCCACCCCTGTCAGAATTCAAAGACTTGTTCGTCAAGTGTATTCACGACGCAAACGCGCTTGTATTCGATAACGGTCAGGAATGCAAGGTCTATCACCAGGATGCGTTGAGTCTGCTGCCGAAAGTGAACGTCGATCTCGTTTACGCTGATCCTCCGTATATGACTCAGTTCGGTTACAACGATTACGAGGACAAGATGCATTTCGTCGAGGGTCTGATGACTTGCTGGGAGGGTAAGGAAATCCTCGATAACAAGCGCCGCAACTATGTTTCACAGACGAAATACAACAAGGACAGCATTAAAGAACTGATCCAGGGATTTATCGAGGGGTCGGCACAGATCGACGCCCGGTTGATTATGAGTTACCGGGATAAGGCTTATCCGACGGCGGCGGAGCTGAAGGAGATGTTCCGTGAGCGTTATGACGAGGTTGATTTCCGTCGTCGCTCGGTTTCGTATGGGATCGCCCGTTATGCAGGCGAAGGGTCGGGGCGCGACGCTCAGGAATACCTGGTTATCGCTTCCAAGCCGAAGGTGATGAAGGCGGCGGCGGCAGACAAGAGCGACCTTGCGCCGATCGATACCAAGTGGGCATGGGACTGGACGAAGGATGCGGATGCGATTATCGAAAAGCTCGGCTGGAAGGGATTAGCGGAGGCTTG
>MWJR01000145.1 GCA_002127415.1 Calditrichaeota bacterium AABM5.125.24 | reverse complement strand
CAACATCGGCTTCACCGCTGTTGATGAGGGTCATCTCGAACGCGAGGCTGTCATCCGCTTCGACTGAGACCGCAAACCCAATCGGATCCACGGTCACCTCCCCGGTCGCAGGTTGAACCCACACCGACCCCAGGGTGATACCGAAGATCGACAGAATTAAACGCTTAAAGTCCATGAAAGCCTCCTTGACTTTCTTCAGGTAAAATTCACTTATGGCTGCAATATAGTGGTTTGATGATTCAATAGCAAGGCATCCTTAAGATGCTGTTTTTGCCCAACTTCAAACACCCTGATGAAACAATACACGTCATTCACTTGGATATCGCCATCCATATACTCGATATCGCAATTACAAACCATATCACAAGAACCGCGTTGTCGTGCCGTCTCCAGTGGAGCTCAATCAGACTGCTCCGACCGCTTCGTCCGAAGCCCTTGGACTCGAGCGCCTGAGTCAGAGGACCACTGACCCGCAGTGCGGACAAAAGGAGGGGTGTGAGCAGCGCCAGATACCTCCGAACTCGAACCACCGGCGCCCCTCCCGACAGGTCGAGCCCTCGTGCGGTCTGGGCCTGAATAACCGTGTATCCGGTTCCGATAAACACCGGCACCAACCGCATCGCCATCGAGAGGACAAACGTTGCGCGATAAGGCAGACCGAGACGCTGCAACCCGCAGCCGACCTCCTCATGCCGTGTGGTGGCAAGAAATGCCACACCGGAGATTATCATCGCATCTATCTTGATGCCGTTGACAAATCCAAACAACAGGCTTGACAAACTGAACACGCCAACATCCCGCTTCATTAAACCCCAGATTAGAGTTGTAATAATCAGAATCGACATTAGTATAACCCCGATGCGCCTGACACCAAACAGCGCTCTACCGAGTATCGTCCAGGCAACAATAAACACTGTTATCAATAACACACCCTCCGGTAAAGGCTGAGCTGTCACGGCTAAAAAGGATAGCAATAAGGCGGCTATCTTGGCCCGTGGATCGATCCGGTGGAGGAAGGAACCCGTATCACGGAAGATAAATGGATTCATATTGACATCTTCATTGTCGCCGGTTGTTGATTGTCGATTGTCACTTTCAATTACAGAGCGTCATAAATAATTGCGCATAATCTCTATCGTCGTTCCAGCGAAAGTTGGAACCCAGAAAAGGCGTAACAATTTGTCCATATAGGACCTGGATTCCGGCTTTCCAGTCTGTCCGAGAATGCAAGATTTGGCAAGGCGGACGCCCCCGT
>MWJR01000341.1 GCA_002127415.1 Calditrichaeota bacterium AABM5.125.24 | reverse complement strand
GGTCAGGAGACCTGACCTTCCAAGTGAATGTGCACAATAATCCGCCCCCATTAATATTACCGGTAGCGCGGACATTCTTGTCCGCGAACACCCGAAGGCTGTGACTTATTACTGAGTGCAGGAAATATTTGACACTTCATAGCCTATTCTCTTCCCCCCTTTGCGCATGTAGGGGCGATGTTAAACATCGCCCCTACTGATAATTGGAATTAGAGCAGTATCAACGCCACTATCGACAGAACCGCCATTACTCCCGCCGTATTCACCAGCCCCGCCATCGGTATCAGCACCAGACTGGCAATTACGCTTCCGATGCATCCCCCCAACAGGTCAGCGGAATAGAGCGGCGAGACTACCTTCACCTGGTCTTCAACCCGATGGAGGCTCACGTAGCCGAACAGCCCGCCCACGAGAGCACCGGTTACCATCAACATAAACGATACTGTAGGCAACCCGGTCTGATAGCCCGCATCAACCTGCCACGCAATCAGGATGTTGATCAGACAGAAACCGACCAGCATCGCGGCTCCCATCCACCTGGTGACAAATCGGCCACAGTGGGGTCGCTTCGCCATTTCTTTAATACTCCAGGACCCTACCGTCAACCCTAACATAAAGACCATCAGCAGGATTCCGAGGTCCTGATACAGAACCCCGCTCTTGACCTGGTAGTGAAGGATGAGCGTCGTCTCGAGCACCATACCCACAAAGCCCGCCATACCGGCCAGAAGGACGCGCCTGAAGGAGGGCCATCGCCGGCTCAACAGGAACAGGGCGGGTATGCACAGCAGCAGTAACAACCAGTAACTTCGGCTTCCACTCATTACCGCGCCGGAAAGGTCCATCGCGGCCAGGATCGGGAAGAACTTCGACAGCCAGATCATTATTGCATACTGGTAGCAGATCGGTCTGACATCGCTGTTGACCGGGGCCTCTTCGACCGCCAGTATCTCCTTTATCTTGTAGAACCTGTCATTCGTGTATAGATAGTTGATGTATTCGGGGATTATCAGCCGCGAGTGGATGTTCCTCTCCCTGAGCCTGTCAGCCAGGACCCGGGGATCGTGCACAATGGGCTGGTGGGAAGCGATCACGATGTTTGTCACACCGGGCAGTATCAGCACCTCCGGGAAGACGGACTTCAGGGCGAGGTGGATGCTGGCTGTCCGGCGTATCAGATGTGGTGTCCAGAGATTTTCCGATGACCTGAGCCGCAGAGCCAATCGACCGCCGGGATTCAGCCGCGCAGAACAGGCCTCGAAAAACT
>MWJR01000273.1 GCA_002127415.1 Calditrichaeota bacterium AABM5.125.24 | reverse complement strand
GCCCTGACACCCTGAAGCCGTAGGCCAGAGCGAATCCCCCCCCGAACAGCAGTAATATCCCCCAGGGCAGCTTCAGCGCTGTGGGCCAGTCGAGGAGGAATCTGCCTTTGCCTGCTCCCGAAGGGATTATGAACATCAACAGCCCCATCGCGATTGCCACCGTGCCGTCATCGACCATACCCCCGAGACCCAGGATATCCGACCAGCCCGGCAGCCTGAAGAACCCCAGGTCGAGCGTGGTGCGGGTTACCCACAGGAGAGCCGTCGCCGCAAAGACTATCCCCACCCGCAGCTCGGGCAGAGTCAATTTCCCGAGCTGCTTCAGCTCCCGATCAACCAACTCCCTGCCCCCGACAAAGCCCACATTATCCACCGGAACCAGCACCCTCACCAGAAGCTGCCACACTACGGCCAGGAAAACAACCACAAGCGGCAGCGCCATGAACATCCACTGACTGAAGGTTATGGAGGGAGCATCGGGGAAGGAAATGACGAATATGCGGGCAAAGGCGATGTTCGGCGGGGTGCCGATCAGGGTTCCGATCCCGCCGATGCTGGCAGAGTAAGCCACCCCCAACATCAGAGCCAACGGGAAGTTGACCCTGAAACGGCTCTCGGTTGCCCCCTCCTCGGCCCGCAGAATGATGGCCAGCGCGATGGGTAGCATCATCATCGTGGTGGCGGTGTTGGATATCCACATCGAGAGGAAGGCGGTGGCGATCATAAACCCCAGGATCAAACGGTGTGGTCGGTCGCCGACCAGCTTAAGGATGGTCAGGGCGATGCGGCGGTGAAGCTGCCACCGCTCAATGGTCAACGCGATCAGGAAGCCACCCATAAACAGGAAGATGCTGGAGTTCATATAGTTGGCGGCGACCTCCTTGCCCGGCATAACCTTGAGTGCCGGGAACAGCACCAGCGGCAGCAGCGAGGTGGCCGGTATGGGGAGCGCCTCGGTTATCCACCACACCGCGACCAGAACCGCAGCCGCAGCAGTGCGCGTGACCTCGGGGCGAGACGGGTCGAGGTCAACTACGAAGAGTATGACCAGGAACAGAAGCGGCCCCAGAACCAGACCTATCCTCTGGCGCAGGCCATAGGCTGTTGGGGTGGAACTTTGCGTCATTGTTAGTGTGAGTTAAACTGTCATTGCGAGCGAAGCGAAGCAATCTTCTATGTTTGTGGCCTCGGGCTTCACAGTTTGTCCGAAAATGTTGAATCCGGCAAGGCGGACGCCCTCGTCCGCCAAGTAAGTGATTGTTTGGACAAGCGCACGAGA
>MWJR01000339.1 GCA_002127415.1 Calditrichaeota bacterium AABM5.125.24 | reverse complement strand
GCTATGCCAAACTCGACCGGGAGGCTGAGATCGTCGGTTTCCACGACCGGCTGGAGATATGGAACCCCAATATCCACAGTAGTTATCAGGAGGATGAATCGTTCGACTATGACAAGGTCATCAATAACCTGTTTATAGATAAGATGCCCGGCTCAGGACGCCCCGAAAAGGAACGGGACTAAGTTGAGGGCCTTTTAGATACTATCGATCACGGTCGGGATGCAGTGGTGCGGCAGGCGGTTCACCAACCGGTTATGGTCGAGACGGTTGTTCGGTTCCTGCTTGAAGGGGGAGGATCCCGGTTCATCGACTGCACCGTCGGTGCCGGGGGTCACTGTGAAGCGTTGATGAGATCGGCCGGGAAGGCGCTGAAGATATATGGTATTGATAGGGATCCTGAGGCGATAGGTCTTGCGCGCAGTCGATTGTCCTCCCGGAAACGCGTTGTCCTGACCAGAGGGAATTACGCCGACCTGGAAGAGATCGCAGACGGGTGGGGGGTCAGTCGTGTCGATGGTATCCTGACCGACTTCGGGCAATCCTCCGACCAGCTTGACGACCCGAAGCGGGGTTTCTCACACAGGTTCGACGGGCCGCTCGATATGCGATATGATACGACCACCGGTCTGGCCGCAGCCGAACTTATCAACCAGAGCTCCAGGGAGGAGATCGTTCTGATCCTGCGCCGCTATGGTGAGGTCTTCCGCGAGGCGAAACGAATAGCGGAAGCCATCGTTCGTGCCAGGCCACTTGACCGCACCGGACAGCTTGCTGACATCGTCAGGGAAGTCTGCCACGAGCCCTTCATCCAGAAGGCCCTGGCTCGGGTATTTATGGCATTTCGCATAGCAGTGAATGACGAACTGCACGCCATCGATCAACTGCTCCCTCAGATACATCGTCTGCTTGTGCCGGGTGGCAGGATGGTCTTTATCAGTTACGACTCCCATCAGGACCGGAGGGTGAAGTCTTGTCTGACCCGCCTGACCGGGGCCTGCACCTGTCCTCCGGGGCTGCCGGTCTGTGTATGCGGGGCCCGGCGGGAACTCGAGATATTGACCCGGCGGGTGGTTCGCCCCACACAGTCTGAAGTTCAGACGAACCCTCGCTGCCGAAGCGCCAGGTTGCGAGCCGCTGTAAAGTTGGGACAGTAGGACGGACACTCCTGTCCGTCCAGTGACGGGTGATCAATGAAGAGCTATAAATCAACAGTTCAGGGTAAGCCCATAAGGGCAACTCATCGCCGGTCAGTCGGCCGACTGAGCATAGGCGCTTCGGGCAAAAGGGCTGAACAGTCGGTGGG
>MWJR01000336.1 GCA_002127415.1 Calditrichaeota bacterium AABM5.125.24 | reverse complement strand
AGATTGCTTCGTCACTTCGTTCCTCGCAATGACAGTAATAACAGTAACATAACAAACATACTTAACATAGTAGTGTTAATCACCATAGATAAACTCCACCAACAGACTTCCGACCTGTTTCAGGCTTTCCGGTGAGCATTTGTCAGGGGTATCGGCCAGGGTGTGCCAGTAAGGATAGTCGAAATCCACGATGTCCACCGCCCTGATGCCAACTTTCTGCAATGGAATGTGATCATCATAAACCGGCGGTCCGAAAGTCTCGACAAATGCCGGCAGCGCCAACCGCCTGGCCAGCTCCCACAGATTACTCCTCAGAGCCGGTGCATTCGCGTCTGATAACGGTTCGACGGGCAACTCAAGGTCGGCATCACCCACCAGGTCGAGCAGGATCGCTTCACATACCGGTTCGGGTATCTGGTGCATCGCCCAATACGAAGACCCCAGCGCAAACTCCTCCGGCTGTGAGGCACGACCCATATCCTCCCCATCGAACAGAACGATCAACAATGTCATAGGTGGTGGATGTAGTGCGGCAATTCTCGCCATTTCGAGCAGCACCGCTACGCCGGAGGCACCGTCGTTGGCCCCGAGTATAGGCTGACGTCGACAATCCGGATCAGGATCACGGTCGGCCCAGGGACGGGTGTCCCAGTGTGCGCAGAGCATCAACGCCATACCTCCCTCACCGGGAAAACGGGCGATGATATTTGTCAACTGGCGCCTCTTCCCCCCTAAAGGATCATACCCCTCGAACGGCTGCAGGTATATCTCTGGGGTAAGTTCCGTCATGGTCTCGGTCAGCCATTCCAGACATCGCCTGTGTCCTTCAGAACCCGGGGTCCTCGGCCCGAAGGAACACTGCCGCTCCAGATCCATGAAGGCTCTGGCGGCGTCAAAAACCGGCTGGCCTGTAGTTAAGGAAGAAGATAAAAGCGAAAAGGAAAAAAGTGAAAAGAAAAAGAAAAACGTATGATGATGTAAAGGTTGTTGATCGCGTTTCATAGTTATCCTTTATTTTTAGAGAGTCTTAACCAAGCAATGATTTTCTTGTTGTCGTCGGGGCTGTCCCCAAGCCCGACAGTCGTGGTTAGAAACAACCACGACTGCGATCAGTATTTTATTAATACTCTCTATTTTTAATTGTAAACCGGACACTCTTTGGTATTATTTCACAATATTGTTCGAGTTGACAAATTCTACAAACAACATCAAATCGTGTCGTCATTCCCGAATATTCGGGATAGCCTGACACTTCTTACTATTAAGGGGTGCAATTAAAAGTTGTATTGGGTGTGCCGTCGGGCGAGGGCACCCGACGGTTGAACAGTTGATCGGTGTCAGGTGTGGGCACCTGACACCACAACTAATCTGGTGTTGCCTGGTGTGACAGGTCTAAACTGCAATCCGATTGATTGGCAGGTGAGCATAGTGACGATGGTGAGCCTAAATCAATATGGTAGGCCCGACACTCCCCAGCCTTCGCTGGGGCAGGCTCTGTCGGGCAAATGCGCGGCAAGAGTGCCGCACCTACCAGATAGTGTTAATCACCATAGATAAACTCCACATTCATCGTTCATCTCTCATCACCTCATCCAGCCTCTTCCTTGCCGCGATTCCGTAGTTGCTGTCCTGGCCCATCTCTGCGATGATACGCCTGTACATCCGGCCCGCGCCTTCCTTATCCCCTAACTTCTCATAGCTGTTCCCGGCCTTGTAGAGGGCTGTTACACCCCAGTCGAGCCTGGTCTTGCGCCCCAATATCTTAACCTTGAGAAACTCCAGTATGGCGGTTCGATAGTCGCCCTTCCCGAAGTAGGCCTCCCCTATATAATATTGTATTTCCGCCTCCCTTTCGGCATCCGCCATTGGCAATAGCGGTCGATAGTAGCGCACCGCCTCGTCCCATTCACCCAACTGAAGATAGAACCAGCCGATATCCATCCGACGGTCGATCGCGTCGGGCGCCTCAGGGAAGCGCTCCAGATAATCCCTGGTCAACCTGATGGCTGCATCCCAGAAGCGCAGGTCTTTGTAAGTGGCGATGAGGGCATCATAGGCGGACCCCCAATGCGCCCGTGCGGATTCGTCCTCCCATATCCGCCTCAGCGCCACGGCTGCATCCGGATACTTCTGAGCGCGATACCTCGCCAGCCCCAGCGACAGCAGCGCATCGCCGAGCAGCTCACTCTGGGGAAAGTCCTCGATCAAGCGCTCCAGCGCCTCCGCTCCCTCGTCCAGAAGTCCCTGTGAGAGCATCGACAGAGCAGCGGCATAGGCGGCGGCGTCAGCCCAGGGGGTAAGTGCATAACTCCTGGCAACCACCCCATACTGCCTGCGAGCATCCTCATACCTGTGGGCTCGATCGAGCGTCCGACCCTTTTCGAGATAGAACAGCGCCTTAACCCGGTCCAGATCGTCACGCTCCTTAAAACGACTGTAGAGCTCCTTGGCTGAGACGCGCGCCTCCTCCAGCCTACCCTGCCGGTAGAGGCAGACCACCGCCTGGACAGCATAATGCAAAGCACTGTCGGGAGCCGTCTCCTTCCCCGAAAGGGTCAACCACAGCGCCCGTGCATCCCCGTATTCACCCAGGGTCATCAGCAGCTCGGGTCTGAGCCTGCGTCCCTCAGCCATCTCCACCGCCTCCGGAAATCTGGAGGCCAGGCTGTCCAGACAGGCCAGCGCTTCAGCGGGCTCCTGCAGATGATGCCTTATACCGGCCAGGGCCATCAGTGCCGCCGGAGCCCGCTCACCAGACGGATCCAGGTTCAGAACTATGCGGAACTCCTCAGCGGCGCGGTCGAGCTGTCCGGCTTCACGGAAGGTTCGACCACGGCTGAAACGGGACGCCTCATCCGGGGCGTCGAGGATGTCAAGCTGCGGCTGCCCCCACCCGGCTGCAGCATCAGCCCGCTCCCGAGCCGCAAGCGCCTCCAGCGGCTGACCTGAAAGCTCCAGCAACTCAGCCGCCAGCCGTGCGGTGCGCTCAACATCCATCAGATAGGGGTATCTGCTGCGAAAATCCTCAAGAAGCTCGCACCGCCTTTGAGTTGACACACCGGGATTTTCTATCAGCCAGAGTTCGGCTTCGGCCCCAGCGGGGGTCTCCGGCAGGCTACCGTTTAGTCTCTCGGCTGAATCGACCGCCGCATCACCCGATCCCGCCGCCGCCAGAGCCCTGACCTCAAACAGCTTGAGCCTGGCCAGGGTGCGGTCATCCGGGGATTGTTGCACTCCCGCTTCAGCCAGATCGACCAGCTTCATCAACCCGGTGCTGTCGTGCCCCCCTGAAGTCAGCTCCGCCTCGATATATGCTGTCAGGGCAGGAAATGACATCCGTCCCGGACCGAACTCAGCGAGCATCGCCCTGCCATACTCAATTGCGGCAGCCGTCCCAGACGAATCACCCTCGGAAGCCGTCAACTCATACCGCAACAGGTCAGCCGAAAGCGGCAGTATCGCCACCGCATCCGGAGCCTGTTCTACAAGCCGGTCGAGGCGATGGTGGGCGCTGTCGGCATACGCACCGGCAGAGGTCAGCTTCTCGTCCCTTAATGCACCCTCCAACAGCAGCAGGTAAGCCCGGATACTTCGCTCCAGCGCATAGCTCCGGTCCTCGCCTGATGATTTATCGTCTCGAATTACCAGGTCGAACTGCTCGACCGCCTTATCGGGGTCTTTGAACTCATCCAGATAGAAGTCCCCCCAATCCAGCGCCCAGCGTGCCGGACTGACCGATCCGTGTGCCCTTGCTGACAGCTCTGCCATCCGTTCCATCAGCCGCTCGCTCCGGTAGCGATGGCGAAGAGCGAAGTCGGCTTCTACCTGAGCCGAATCCAGCAGCGGCGATGCGGGGCATCTCCAGAAGAACCGCTCCGGTTGCACCGCGGCAGGAGTTCCCTTCTCCAGGGCCGAGTTCAGGGCTTCAATGAAGATCAGATAAGCCACCTCGTCGAGCCAGGGACTGTCCTGACGGATGCTGTCCATCACACCGCCGACAGGCAATCCTGCTCGAAGCCTCGCCTGTGCCAGCTCAAACAGGATGCGACCGGAAGGGTCATAACCCTTCTTTCTCTCTAACACTTCAGCCCAGAGCGCCGCGGATTGCTCCCACCGCTCAAGCCTTCCCGCCAGAACTGCAGCCCTCAACAATGCCGAATCGGACTCGCGCACACCCGCCCCGGCCAATCTCAGGTATCGATCAAACGCCCCGTCCAGGTTACCCATAACCTCCGCTGTCCAGGCCGCCTTCAACCTCGCCTGAGAAAACAGGCCCGCTGTCAGCCCACCGCGGTTGACAGCTTCAGATGAGACCGAATCGTAGAACTTGAGCGCCTGTTCGAACTCCCCTCGGCGATAGTAGGCATCACCCACCTCGATTCGAGCCTGCGCTGCAAGCGCACTGTCAGATACAGCAAGCATAGGAGCTAATATCCGAATGGCGTCTCCGGTCAGCCCCCGGAAGTTCATCAGGTCAGCCAGCTCCAGTTTGGCCAGCGCGGCCTGCCGGGTGCCCGGATACTGCTCAATCGACTTCTGGTAAGCCTCAGCTGCGGCATCCAGCTCACAGCCTCCGCGCAGAAGCCTGCCAAGCTCTACCAGTGCCGCCGCTGCCATAGTGTCGATACCGGAACGCGCGGCGATCCGTTCCAGATAGTGACGCGCTTCAGCCCTGTCGCCTCGAACCATCAGCAGCCCGGCTTTAATTAACCGGGCGGCGTCGGTGGCTTCGGAGTCCGGATACTTCTCGATCAGCAGGTCGATTGCGGATTCCGAGCGGACGGCGTCCCCGGCAAGTTCATAAAGCTCTGCCGCCCTCTGCAGACCTTTAGGGGTATGACGATCTTCGGGATAAAACCCGTGAACCCGTTCGTAAGCCTGGGCGGCCTCGACCGGGCGACCCGCCGCCTCGAGCGCCACCCCGACCTTGAAAAGCGCCTCCGGCGCCCAGGGTGAACGGGGATATACTATGGCGGCTCGAAGGTAGGCTGCGCGAGCCTGTTCGGGCTCACCGGCACACAGGTAAGCCTCACCCAACAGGTATTGAGCCTCGTCCGCGTCCACCATCCCCGGGTAGTCGCGCAGACACCGCTCGAGCTGCTCGGCTGCCAGGTCGAAGTAGCCCTCCTCGAACAGCTCGCGGGCATAGCGGAAATCACTATGGGCGGGCTCCTCGCCATGGGCCTCCCCGCACCAAAGGCCAGAACCGACCAGACATATTAGCAGCATAGATAAAAAGACAACCAAGGAAAAACCGGTAGGGCGGACATTCCTGTCCGCCAACATATTGAGCAGCCTCACCTCACCACCTCCAGCCTGGCATATCTAAGCACCAGGGTTTTGCGACCAACCTCGTCGAAATCGACCTCCACACGGGTGTCAAGGGCCATCTTCCGAAACTCCACAACCACCCCCAGTCCGAACCTGGGATGACACACCAGCAGTCCGTGACGCAGCTCGTCCGGATCGAGGTGCGGCACTCCAGGCTTCAGGCTTCGGGCCTCGGACCTCGGTAAAATCCCAATCCCCTGAGGCCTGAGGCTCGAGGCCCGAGGCCAGCCACCCTTCACCTCCAGCAATTCAGGAGGGATCTCGTCCAGGAATCTGGAAGGCCCACCCCACATCCGGCTGCCCCAGCGCAATCGATCGACCGCAAATCCCAGCACCAGCCTGTCCATAGCTCGCGTGGCGCCCACGTAGAACAACCGCCGCTCCTCCTCGACATCCGCCTCAGATCCATCTGGCGGGTTGAGCGGCAGCAGCCCGTCCTCGAGACCTCCGATGAAGACCACCGGGAACTCGAGCCCCTTGGCGCTGTGCAGTGTCAGAAGATTCACCCGCTCCCGGCTCTCGTCCAGGTCATCGGCTTCACTCACCAGCGCCACCTCTTCGAGGAATGCCTCCAGTGTCGCCTCCGGGTTCAAGTCCGCGTAACGTGCGATGTCAGCCAGCAGGCTGTCGAGATTGGCCAGCTTCGACTCGGCGCGTGAGAGATCCTCCTTCTCCTCATCGGTCAGCCGCTCCCTCAACCCGGTCCGATCCACAATCTCCGCCGCCAGATGAGGGAAACCCACCTCGCCCGCCAAACGTCTGAATCCATCCATCATCTCCACGAACTCCGCCAGCGCCTTTCGACGCCGGGCAGGAAGCTCGGAATCCTCCAAAACCCGCAGGATGGCCTGATTAAGCGGTAGGGCGTATACCCTGGCCGAAGCCTGCAGGTCGGTCATCAGTCCCTCCCCTATCCCCCGCGGCGGATAGTTGATGACCCGCATCAGGCTCATATCATCATCCGGATTGGTCACCAGCCTCAGGTAGGCCAGCAGGTCTTTGACCTCCTTTCGTTCATAGAAACGAAGTCCTGCCACCACATGGTAGGGCATCTTAGCTGCTCTGAGGGCCCGTTCAAACGGCAGCGACTGGGCGTTGGTCCTGTAGAGCACCGCGAAGCTGCTCCAGGGTCTGCCCTTCAGGTGATGTTCATCCTGCATTATCCCCACAAAGCTCAGCGCCTCCTCCTGGTCGTCGCGGGCCCCGATCAGTTCGACCATCTGTCCCCCCTCCCGGTCCGTCCAGAGCCTCTTAGGATGGCGGCCCCGGTTGCAATGGATTACCGACCAGGCTACGTTCAGTATGGGCTTGCGGGAGCGATAGTTCTGTTCGAGCCGGATGATGCGCACGTCCGGCCAATCCTGCTCAAAGTCGAGCAGGTTGCTGAGGGTCGCGCCCCGAAAGCCGTAGATGGCCTGGTCGTCGTCACCGACCGCGCACAGGTTCCGGTGCCGACGGGCGATCGCCCGCACCAGGAGATACTGCACCCGGTTCGTGTCCTGGAACTCATCCACCAGCACATACCGGAACCGCTCCTGCAGCCGCACCAGAAAGTCCGGGTAACGCTCGAACGCCTCCAGCGGCTTGAGCAGCAGGTCGTCGAAGTCGAAGCCTCGCATCCTGCGCAGACGCGCCTCATAGATGGGGTAAACCTGCGCAGCTATCTTATCCAGCGGCCGCTGAGCCGTCTCCTCAAACTGCTCCGGCCACAGCATTGACTCCTTGGCGCGCACGATAGTCCTGTCTATAACCGCCGGTGAGGCCGTCGAGGCCGGAATGCCGAGCTCCTTCAGCACCGCCTTGATGAGCCGGCGACGGTCATCGGCATCGACGATGGTGAAACGGGGATCGACCCCGATATTGAGCCCCTCCCGGCGCATAATCCGGGCGAAGACCCCATGAAAGGTTCCGGCAACCACCTGAGCCCCATCATCGCCGACCATAGTCTGGACGCGCGACCTGAGCTCCCCCGCCGCCTTGTTGGTGAAAGTCAGCGCCAGGATCTGCCAGGGTCGTGCCAGACCGCTGTGAACCAGATGACCGGCCCGGCAGGCAAGCACCCGGGTCTTACCCGACCCGGCTCCCGCCAGAACCAGCAAAGGACCTTCTGGGTGTTCAACCGCCTCACGTTGAGGCTGATTAAGATCGATGAGCAATGAATGATGAAAGATTATAAAACTCTGGGTGGCCCGGGATCCCGGATTTAATCCGGGATCACGACCCGGGGTTCAATTGGTGGTGTCAGGCGTCCCTGCCTGATACATCGGTCATAAACCGACCACAAATTCCGTCAGTTGTTCATCATTCCCCATCCATCCTTCATCCTTCATCCTTCATCCTTTCCTTCTTCGCCACCTTCCGCCTTACCTTATCGAACTTCTGCTTATCCCTGAGATGACCCTGATAGCTGCTGTTGAAGGCATGCGACCCGTCACCTCTGGCAACGAAGTATAGATAGTCAACGTCGGCAGGATTAACCGCAGCCTCCAGCGCCGACTTACCGGGATTGTTGACCGGTCCCGGCGGCAGACCGCGGCGCCGGTAGGTGTTGTAGGGACTGTCTATCTCCAGATCTCTCTTCAATAGCCGCCTCGGGCCGTCGGGGATGATATACTGTATGGTCGGGTCGGCCGCCAGCGGCATCCCCCGCCTCATACGGTTGTGATAAACCGCCGATACCAGTGGAGCCTCCTCATCAACTATCACCTCACCCTGGATGATGGAAGCCAGCGTTACAGCATTGTGCAATGTAAATCCGGCCTGAGAGAGACAGGAGCGGAGGGTGTCGTCGAAGACCGTGAAGAACCCCGAGACCATCTTTCCCATAACCCTGTGAAGGTCATCGTCGATGTAGAAGTTATAGGTATCCGGGAAGAGATACCCCTCCAGCCGACCGGTCGGGATCCCCAACTCAGCGGTGAAGGCAGGATCCTCGCACAACCGGACAAATTCGCTCGAATCGAGCCCCAACTCGCGGCTGATGAGCCCGGCAATCTGCCGCACCGTCAATCCTTCGGGGATGGTAATGTCTTTGGTGCGAATCCCCGGCCTCAGCAGATACCGGATGATGCGGACGTTGCTGACCCCGCGCGGCAGCAAGAATATCCCCGGCTGGATCCGCCGCTCAGCCTGCATCAGACGGGCCGCCCACTTGAAGCTGGCGCGGTCCCGTATCAGTCGCTCCCCTTCCAGCAACCGCGCCACCTGGTTCAGGGTCATCCCCTCTTCGACCACGAACTCAAAGTCACCACCGCCAAAGTCGGGCGTCCTCGCGGTTAACACGCGATTCATCCACCACAGCGACACACCCAGAACCGCTATCAGAACAGCAGCTATAAACAGAGTTATGCGTGAATTCCTAACCGCCACGTGTGCTGTCCTCCTCGCTGTAAAACCGCCGGATCATCGCTCCGAATGCCGAATCCGGCCGGACGCCTCTGGTCGGAACAGCCTCCCACTCGAACCAGGATGCCCTACCGGAATAACATCGGCTGAGCTGAACTTCGATAGTCTCTCCTCCACACCGGAAAGTTAATCCATATTACGAGGGGTGTCAACCGCAGTCCCCTTGATTACTCATCCACCACGACTCCATTCGCCTGGCACGCATTGCCCGCTGGTATTTAAGCCAAAGCCTGAAGCCAAATCAGGTAGGGGCGCGCCCCCTGCTCCTGTCCCTGCGAAAGCAGGGATTCGCAGGGACAGGCTTATCGCGCCTGTTATTAAGGGGGGCATTTTATAGTTGACAGTGCAAATTCCTTAAGTCCCCCCCCTGCTATTGCAGGGGGGGAGTAAGGGGGGTGATTGTTTGCATGTGATATTGTATCTATCGTCTACATTATGAGATAAGAACACAACCCCCCTTTTATTCCCCCCTTCAATAGAAGGGGGGATAAGCAGGAGCTATCTTTAGTGACTGTCAACTACAAAGTGTTCCGAGTAATATGAACCGTTGCAACTGTGGCTGGAGTTACATGTTCACCCGGATACAGGACTCCCGATCTTGATTCAGTGGCCTGTTTTATGTAAAATTCATTCCGGGGTAGCCGGAAAACCCGATAAGGATATATCCGTAAATAAAACAACGGTTATCAAATGAATAAGATACTTAAAAAAACGGAACTTTCAGAGGATATCAAGGACATCATCGTTCACTCCCCGGTCATCGCCCGGAAGCGAAAACCGGGGCAGTTCATCATCCTGCGCATCAACGAAACAGGCGAGCGGATCCCTCTGACCATCGTTGACTCCAGTCCAGAAGAGGGAACAATCAGGCTTATCTTCCAGGAGATCGGTAAGACCACCTACGCGCTCGGCGATCTGGAGGAAGGGGATACCATCCTGGATATAGCCGGGCCGCTCGGCAACCCAACCCACATCGAGAAGTTCGGCACCGTGGTGATGGTCGGCGGCGGTGTCGGGGTCGCGGTGGTTTACCCGGTAACAGTTGCGATGAAAGCCGCCGGCAACAACGTCATCTCCATCATCGGTGCCAGAACCCACGACCTGATGATACTGGAGCGTGAGATGGCCTCGGTATCGGACCGGCTGATAGTCACCACCGACGATGGCAGCTACGGGATGCACGGCTTCGTCACCGATGCGCTCCAGGCGCTGATCGACGAGGGGGTCAAAATAGACCTCTGCCTGGCTATAGGTCCGGTGGTTATGATGCGGGCAGTATCAAGCCACACCGAGAAATACAATATCCACACCGTTGTCAGTCTGAATTCCGTAATGATAGACGGAACCGGGATGTGCGGCGGCTGCCGGGTTACCGTTGATGAAAAAACCCGATTCGTCTGTGTCGACGGTCCCGAGTTCGATGGTCATAAGGTTGACTACGACGAACTCATCAAACGACAGCAGGCCTACCTGCCACAGGAGAAACAGTCGCTGGAGCAATACCTGAAAGAACGCGAAAAAGGTTGTGCACTGGACGCCAAGTCAAAGGAACTACAGGTAGAAAAATGACCGAACAGAAGAAACCCAAGGCTGCTGCACCCGGCAAGAAGCCGGCAGGCAAACCGCTTAAACCCAAGAAACCGAAGATCCTCCGGCAATCGATGCCGGAACAGCCACCAGAACAGCGGATACATAACTTCAAGGAGGTGCCTTACGGCTTCCCACTTGAGATGGCCAGATTTGAGGCCAGCCGTTGCATTAACTGCAAGGACCCCAAGTGTATCGAAGGCTGCCCGGTGGAGATAGATATCCCGGGATTCATAATAGCGATCCGCGATGGGAAATTAGAAGAAGCCGCCCGGATAATGAAGGAAGACAACGCCCTGCCTGCTATCTGCGGGAGGGTATGCCCCCAGGAGGACCAGTGCGAGAAGGTCTGCGTGATCGGAATCAAGGGCGAGCCGGTGGCAATCGGCAGGCTGGAGAGGTTTATCGCCGACTGGGAACGAGAAAACGGCAGGATTGTCATACCCGACATCGCTCCTCCCACCGGCAGGAAGGTGGCGGTGGTCGGTTCAGGCCCGGCCGGACTGACCGTGGCTGGGGAACTGTCCAGGATGGGACACGATGTCACCATCTTCGAGGCACTGCACAAGCCGGGCGGGGTGCTTATGTATGGCATCCCTGAATTCCGGCTTCCAAAGGCAATCGTAGAAGCCGAAGTGGACTACGTGAAGAGTCTCGGCGTGAAAATCGTCTACAACGCGGTTATCGGGAAATATCTGACAATTAAGGAGCTGATGGAGGAGGAGGGCTTCCATGCCGTATTTATCGGCAACGGTGCGGGACTCCCATACTTTATGAACATCCCCGGGGAGAACCTGAACGGGGTCTCCTCCGCCAACGAATACCTCACCCGCGCCAACCTGATGAAAGCCTACGACTTCCCCCACCACGACACCCCAATCGTAAAGAGTCGCAAGGTAGCGGTCCTGGGCGGCGGCAACGTGGCTATGGACTCCGCCAGAACCGCACTGCGGCTCGGCGCTGAAGAGGTCACGGTCGTTTACCGCCGCAGCAGGGTGGAGATGCCGGCGCGTATCGAAGAGATCCACCACGCCGAAGAAGAGGGCATCAAGTTCAAGCTCCTCACCAACCCAACCCGGATAAACGGCAACGCGGATAATTGGGTGGAAAGTATGACATGCATCCAGATGGAGCTCGGCGAGCCTGACGAGTCGGGCAGGAGAAGACCGATACCCATTCCCGGCTCGGAGTTCGATATCGAGGTTGACACGGTGGTGGTCTCCATCGGAAACGGCGCCAATCCGCTGCTGACCAAGGCCACGCCCGGTCTCAAGACCAACAAATGGGGAAACATAATCGCTGATGATGAGACTTGTGAGACCTCACTGAAGGGGGTCTATGCCGGCGGGGATATCGTCATAGGGGCTGCCACCGTCATCCTGGCTATGGGGGCCGGAAAACTCGCCTCCCGCGCAATGCATAAATACCTGATGTCGTTAAAAGTGTAGGCTCTGGGCTCTGGGCTCTGGGCTCTGGGCTCTGGGCTTTGTAGGAAGTGTGCCCCGGACAGCCTTGTCCCCGCGAAGGCGGGGATCGCAACCCGGGGTTCAAATAAAGTGTGGCCCGGTCAGCTTGCTGGCCGGGTTTCTCCTGTTGAATGGGGGAATAAAAGGGGGATTGTAGAGCTCTGCAACCACCAACGGGCGTCCTGAACATCCCGTGTCTCTTATGTGCTTTTAATACCTCCATTCAAAAACAGCCTTCCTTGACAGGCCCGCCAGTTCTCTTTATATTAATCTCAGTGCATCATATCCTACAACAAGTAGAGAAAGCAAAATGAGCGAAACTCAAACCCCCATCCTCCTCCGGCCACCTCAATACATCGTCAATGATAAGGGTGAGCGTATCAGCGTGGTGCTGGATATAGGGACCTTTCGCAGGATCATGGAAGATCTTGAGGACGCATACGACAACCGCCTGATAGACGAAACAGAGGGCGAACCCGGAATACCTTTAGATCAGGCACTTCGTGAAGAGAACCAGCGGCGGGGATTATAATTGTATCATGTTGAAATTGCACGATCTGCAAGGAAAGACATCAGGAAACTTACGGATACCTCATACAGACGTATCAAACCAAAGCTTATATCCCTCGCCAAAAACCCTCGTCCGGCTGGCTGTATGAAAGTTAAAACCGAGACCGACCGTTATCGGATAAGGATAGGCGATTACCGGGTTCTATACAGTATCGATGACAATAAATAAGAAGTCATCATCCACCGTATTGTCCATCGCAGTGAGGCATATAAAGGATAGAGACGAGTGGCCCGGATCCGTCAGCTGACGGACTGGCCGGGTTTCTCCTGAGGGTGGCCCGGTCAGCTTGCTGGCCGGGTTTCTCCTGAGGGTGGCCCGGTCAGCTTGCTGGCCGGGTTTCAAATAATGGGTGGCCCGGGTTGCTCGCAACCCGGGTTTCCTCAGTGTTGCCACAACAAAATCTCACAACAACTCTCACGTCTATATTAAATTGAAACAACCTACACTAACAACAACCATCCTGTTACTATCCACCTTAACCGCGTTCTCCCACGCTGCTGTCAGGCCTGGTTCGATAAAGGGTGTAGTCCTCGACCGCACCACCCGGGCGCCAATCCCGGACGCCAACATCGAGGTAATTGGAACTCAGTCAGGAGCATCCAGCGACCCGGAAGGCCGCTTCACCATCGTAGGTCTGAAGCCGGGCACATATCACATCCGCGCCAGCGCCCTCGGATATATTGCCCGCACCAGGGCCGAGGTGGCAGTAACACCCGGCCGGAGCGCTGAGGTCGAGTTCCTGCTTGAACCGACCGTCATCAAGGGCCGGGAGGTCGAGGTCAGCACTGGTTACTTCCGATACACTCCAAACCTGCCGACCTCGACCCGGGGCCTCAGCTTCGAGGAGATCCGCCGCTCCCCCGGCGCCATCGAGGATGTCCAGCGCGCCATCCAGGCCCTACCCGGCATCGCCAGCCGCAACGACCAGACCAACGAGATCGTCGTCCGCGGCGGCAGCCCCTATGAGAACCTGACTGTCATCGAGGGCATCGAGATAGATAACATCAACCACTTCGGTGTGGAAGCCAGCTCCGGCGGACCCATCAGTATGTTGAACGAGGATTTCCTCCGCGAGGTGACCTTCTCAGCCGGTGGCTTCTCGGCGCGATACGGCGACAGGCTTTCGAGTGTGCTCGACATCGAACTGCGTGAGGGAGATCGGAAACAGTTTCGTGGCGAAGCAATCATCTCGATGGCCGGAGCGGGCGCAAACCTGGAAGGGGGATTCTCAGGCGGCCGGGGGTCATATCTGTTCGGTGCCCGCAAGAGCTATCTCGACCTGATCAAGGGGCCGATCGGGCTCACCGCCGTGCCGCACTTCTGGGACGTGCAACTCAAGGCGGTCCGGGACATCTCCCCGCTGAACAGGCTGTCACTGATAGGGATTCACGCCGACGACTATATCGAAATTGAGGCTGAAACCCCCGACGCCTGGAGCCGCGGCGCTGAAGCGGTCGAGTTCGGCTGCTACCGTTACGCCCTCGGCGCCAGGCTAAGGCATATGGAGCGGAGCGGGTTTGGCGAGCTCATCCTGGCCCGCGTTGAATCTCATTACAAGGCCGACGTCTTCGAGATGCCCGGGCGGCATCTTGAAGTTCTCAGCCGCAGCACCGAGACAACAGACCAGCTCCACATCAGCTGGACGGGACGCGCCGGTTCCCGGGATGAATGGTCGGTGGGAGCCAGCCTTAAACCTATCAGCTTCAAGCACAGCTTCTGGAAGGAAGGCGACGCCACGCCTTATGACCTGGACGGCGACGGCCAACCGGACACCACCGTCATCACCCCTGACTGGGTTGTGGAGCATTCGGCTGACCTGTCGCTGAAATATGCCGGTTACATTCAGTATCGCTGGCGGCCGAGGAGCCACCTGACGCTGAGTGGAGGCCTCCGGCTGGATGGCTTCGACTACTCAGGATATGCCGCCCTTGGCCCGCGACTGTCAGCGCGCTGGGAATTCCTGCCCCGCACCACCCTATCCGCCGCCTACGGCATCTACCACCAATCCCACGACCTGGTGGAATATACTCACGACCCTGACGGCGGGAACCTCAGGTTGCCCCACGGTCGCGCAGAGCACTATGTTGCCGGAATCTCATATCTGCCGCGCGACGCCACCCTGCTCAGCCTTGAGGCCTATTACAAGAGATACCGCAATCTTACGGTCTCCGAAGAAGAGCTGAACGACGACCCCACCTTCCGCTCCTGGCGCTATTTGAGCGTGGGCAGAAAAAAGGCCTGGGGCGTTGAAGCCTTCGCGCAGCAGAAGCTGGCCACAAACTGGTATGGAACCCTGAGCTACTCCTATGGCGTGGCCAGATTCACCGACTACCACCGGGGCGAGTTCCCGTCCGACTTCGATTTCAGGCATATTGTCACGCTGGTTGCCGGCTGGAACACCAGCCTCATCGCCCGTCCCTGGTTCAGGACCCTGCAGCGCAACTGGTATGGATGGTGGACATATCTCCTGCCTTTGAACGGCGACGAGGCAACCCTGGCCTCGCGATTCCGCTACGTGTCAGGCCGTCCCTATACACCTCACGAGTGGACACTCTCAGATTGGGAAAAGTCAGATGAACCGAACAGTGAACGCTACCCCGATTACAGCCGCTTGGATGTCAGGTGGGACAGCAAGTGGTTCTTCGGAGACAAGGCTCTGGTGATCTTCCTGGAGGTCGAGAACCTGCTCGACCGACCCAACGTGGCGGAATACATCTACGCCGACGATGGCGAGCGGCTGACAGTATATCAATTCAGGTTCTTCTTTGTCGGAGGGGTCAGATTTGAATGGTGAGGCAGACCTCGGGCTGGCTATATATTTCGAATTGCAATTGTGAGCGAAGCGTTCATTAATCCGCGCACAGCCACTGCAGGGTGCAAGAGATATAAGACGCCTTGAGGTTTATTCTTGCCCGTCGCTTTGTGGGGGGAATGAAAATGGGGGTGGCAAGCGTAAACTACTGATTTCGCGTTCTGTAGCATCACGCCTTGTGCTACTAATCAGGGCACTTTATTGTAGACACTTGTCATACCGGCGAAGCATGCCCCTGCGCCTGTCCCTGCGAAGGCAGGGAAAAGCAGGGGGCCGGTATCCAGACGAATTCGGGGCTGTCTG
>MWJR01000228.1 GCA_002127415.1 Calditrichaeota bacterium AABM5.125.24 | reverse complement strand
TAGTCGTGGTTGTCCCTAACCACGACTGTCGGGCTTGGGGACAGCCCCGACTACGATCAGTATTTCGTTAATACTCTCAAATTCCGGTTTACCTCCTGCCTTTTTACTTTATGTATTTCTTTAATTTATAGCTTTTTCTTGCGTGATATCCAGCAGTTGATGCCGATATGCGCGTCTGAAAGAACGCAGATACTTGACCCGGCTGAAGTAGCTGGCAAACTTATCGACTAGGAATGCCTCCAGCTTCTCGTGCAGCTTCAGTTGAACCATCCGGTTGGCCTGCATTATCGCTGCGGCAATGGCTTTCGGTGTTGAGGCGCCGTGGCAGATAATGGAGACTCCTTTTACCCCCAGAAGCGGTTCGCCTCCGAATGCCTGGTAATCGAACCGGTTTTCGATTGCCTCCCTGACCTCCGGAGCGTCATCAAGCGGCATATGCTGTTTTAACAGCACCGGCAGCCCTTCGAGGAATTTCAGCAGGATGTTGCCGACGAAGCCGTTGGCAACTACCACATCCGCGGCCCCGGTCAGCAGGTCGCGACCCTCGATAAACCCGGTGAAATTGAAGCCGCTGTCCGAGAGCAGACGATAGGCCCCGACCGTTGACCTGTCCCCGACCAGGCTTTCTCGACCCACGTTCAGCACCCCAATCCGGGGCTCTGTTATCCCCAGCAGCTCGCGGACATATACGTGCCCCATCGCGGCGAACTGCACCAGATGATGCGGGCTGGCTACCAGGCTGGCACCCACGTCGAGCAGGAAACAGTGTCCGGTCTCTGTAGGTAAGAGTACCCCCACAGCCGGTCTGGTTATCCCGGAGCATTTTTCCAGCTCCAGCAGAGATGCCACCACCTGAGCTGCGGTGGATCCGGCCGAGACTACCGCGTCGCATCTGCCGTCGCGATGCAGTCTCAGTGCGGTTCGGATGGGAGATCCCGGATCGTTGGCGATGGAGTGGGGATTGATCCCTTCCCGGGCTGCTCCGGCCGGTATGTCAAGAACCTCAAGACCCTCAGGCAGTTTATCCTCAAGGATAGGTTTGAGGGCCTTCCTGTTGCCCACCAGGACTATCTCAAACCCGTCCAGCTTCCGCTGGCGAGCCTGGGCGATTGCCAGCCGCGCCCCCTCTACTGTCGCCTGGGGAGCTGAATCTCCCCCGAAGGTGTCAAGCGCTATCCGCAAGTATCAGTTATCAGTTGTCAGTTATCAGTAGTCAGGACCAAGGGATACCTGTCAGGCCTCCCTGGGACGTATGACCTGCCTGCCCTTGTAGAATCCGCAGCTTGGGCAGGCGGTATGAGCAA
>MWJR01000335.1 GCA_002127415.1 Calditrichaeota bacterium AABM5.125.24 | reverse complement strand
GGTCAGAACCGGGGGGGTGAGGCGTCGCACGCCAGGGAACATCTCTTCGTCTGCGAACCGAAGTCATCCGCTAAGGCGGAATTGGAAATCGAACTATTTACAACTGTCGCTGACCTTTTCGGAGAAGCAGCGAAGGACTCCGACGCCCGTGTGACCGCCTTCATGGGCTCGAAGCACGATATGCTGGAATGGATATGGAAATATACGCCGGACGGCGTGGAGTCGGTGCTCGACCTGTTCAGCGGCGGCGCCAACGTGGCCTATTTCTACAAGCGCAAGGGGATGAGGGTTATTGCCAACGACCTGCTGGATTACCCTTACCACATTGCCCGGGCGGTGATCGAGAACTCGTCGGTCACACTCTCAGACGAAGAGATCGAAGCGCTGCTGGAGCCCAACTCGAATGCAAAGGACTTCATCGTCCGGACTTTCCACGGCTATTACTACACCAAGCCGATCCTGGAGTTTCTGGACAACACGTATGTCAATATTCAGCAGCTCAAGGGCTACCGGAAGGACATTGCGCTGTTCGCCCTGGGTCGTGCCTGCCTGATCAGGGCTTGCTTCGGGGAGTTCTCGCGGTCGAAAAAGAGCCTCACCGAACCGATCCCTGACGACGCCAACAAATATCCCACAACCCACATCGGCAATCCGCCTCTGTCCGAGTTCAAGGAGCTGTTTGTCAAGTGCATCAAAGACGCCAACGAGCTGGTGTTCGACAACGGTCAGGAGTGCAAGGTTTACCGACAGGACGCGTTAAGTCTGCTGCCCAAGATCGATGTCGACCTGGTCTATGCCGATCCGCCCTATATGACCCAGTTCGGTTTCAACGACTACGAGGACAAGATGCACTTCGTCGAGGGGCTGATGACCTGCTGGGAGGGCAAGGAGATCCTCGACAACGACCGGCGCAACTTCGTCTCCCGCACGAAATACAACCGCGACAGCATCACCGACCTGATCAATGGTTTCATCGATGGAACAGCGCATATAGGCGCTTACCTGATGATGAGCTATCGGGACAAGGCTTACCCGACGGCGGCGGAGCTGAAGGAGATGTTTCGTGAACGTTACGACGAGGTCGATTTCCGTCGTCGCTCTGTCTCGTATGGGATCGCTCGTTACGCCGGCGAGGGATCAGGGCGGGACGCACGGGAATATCTGGTCATCGCTTCCAAGCCGAAGGTGATGAAGGCGGCGGCGGCTGACAAGAGCGACCTCGCCCCGATTGACACGAAGTGGGCATGGGACTGGACGAAGGATGCGGATGCGATTATCGAAAAGCTCGGCTGGAAGGGATTAGCGGAGGCTTG
>MWJR01000234.1 GCA_002127415.1 Calditrichaeota bacterium AABM5.125.24 | reverse complement strand
TCGGGGCTGGGGACAAGCCCGACAGTCGTGGTTAGGGACAACCACGACTACGATCAGTATTTTGTTAATACTCTCAATAAAACAAGTTAACAACGCCTTCACTTAAAACAATGAGTTCAGAAATCGAAAAGCCTGCCGAAATCATCAAATTATCGCAAAACGAAAATGCTTTCGGCGCTTCCCCGCTGGCCTTAAAAGCTATTGAAGCCCATTATCGCTCCGTATATCGCTATCCCGATCCACTCCATAAGGAATTGGCACACAAGATCGCGGACAAATATAACGTCACGCCTGGGAATGTCATTGTTTCAGCGGGTTCGGTGGCATTAATAGACATATCCATTAAGACCTTTGTAAATATGGATGAAAATATCATAACGGCTGAGGTAACCTGGGTCGGCTTTAAAATTATGGCTAAAATTAACAGGATTGACTGCAAACTTGCAAAATTGGTGGATAATACGATTGATCTACAAAATATGCTTTCTCTGTGTGATGACAGGACCAAACTTGTGTTTATCGCCAACCCCAACAATCCTACCGGAACGCTGGTAACACACAACGATATGAAAAAATTCCTACAGACAATAAGACCAGATATTTATGTGGTAATCGATGAGGCGTATGCCGAATACATAACTGACAGTGAATATCCCGATTCATTCGAGCTACAAAAGGAATTTCCCAACCTCATAATTTTCCGTTCCTTCTCGAAGATCTACGGACTTGCGGGTCTTCGTATCGGTTATGCAATAGCCCATCCGGATATTATAGGGTCCCTGGCGCAGCATAAGACACCTTTCTCTATCAGCAGCCTCGCCGCTGTAGCAGCATCAGCAGCGCTGGATGATACGGAATACATAAAGAAATGTGCGGCTGTTAATGCTGAGGAGCGCGAGATTTTATATGCCGAACTTAGAAGTATGGGATTAAATGCAACTGTTCCGAAGGGAAACTTTATATTCGTGGAATTCGACACGCCAAATGAAAATGATAAAGCATGTGAATTGTTGAAAAGCGAAGGGATTCTGGTTCGACCGTTGGGACCCTTCGGCGCAGAAAGGGCGCTGCGAATAACCGTCGGGCGCCCCGAAGAGAATCGGCATCTGATTAGGTGTTTGAAGAAGATAGCGTAGCTCCGGTTTCATCGAAACCGGGAGCGTTCTACAAGTCTGATAATAAACTTGCAGAAGCGTAAGGAACAGCGAACGCTGTATCGGTAGGCCGGACACTCCTGTCCGGCCAGATGAAACCCGGATAGCATAGCTATCCGGGCCACACAGCGCTGGAGGATGCCGGCAGTGACAAGAAGGCGGTATATCCTCCGGG
>MWJR01000111.1 GCA_002127415.1 Calditrichaeota bacterium AABM5.125.24 | reverse complement strand
GAGGAGATACTGATCGACGGACACCTGGTGGCAAACAATATAAAGTTCCGGGTGCTGGTGGGTCGGTGGCCGACTGAAAGAGAGGCCAGGCGTAATATCGACGCCTTTCGCGAGGATTTCGCCCCCCGGATCGTGCGCCAGATTATCCGCCCCGCCACCGGCACCTTCGAACTGCTGAGCGAGGATTTCTCTCAGAGCCGGACCATCGAAGAGGGCTTCCGGATTGTGCCGAAGGGTAAAAAGACTTTAATGACCCTCTTCGATGTGCGGGAAGGAACCGGCTTCCACTGGGAACGGGAGGTTGACCGCACCTACCCGGGCATCATTGAGATCCGCGTCGATCACGTCGGTCTGCTGATGGCTCTGGTAGAGCTGCCGCTCGAGCTCTATCTGAAAGGTGTGGTTCCCGCTGAGATGCCGGCCTCGTATCCGATGGAGGCGCTGAAGACTCAGGCGGTGGCAGCCCGTAGCGTGCTGCTCTCCAAGATCGGAATGAAGCACCCCAACGACCCGTTCGACCTGTGTGCTCACGTCCATTGCCAGGCCTACTCCGGCTGCACCCACCATAACGATATAACGTCTCAGGCCGTGGATGACACCCGCGGTCAGGTGCTGATGATGAACAGCCGGGTGGCGGAAGCGGTCTATAGTGCTTCATGTGGCGGGCACACCGAGGATAAGCTGAATGTCTGGAACCCGCCCGGTGCACCACATCTGAAAGGGCATTGGGACGCTCCGTCCGGCGTGAAGATACCGGACAGCCTCGACCTGTCGCTTGAAAAGGATGTCGAGACCTGGGTCTCTATACACCCTGACGTATGGTGCAACACGGCCGCCCACAAGGGGCTGCCAGAGATTCTGATCCGGGCCGAGGAGAGCTTCCGCTGGGAGGTGACCTATTCCCGTCGCGAGTTGGAGGAGATTATCCGGCGCAAGTCGGGGGAGGATATCGGCAACCTACTCAATATTATTCCGCTGGCCCGCGGCAACTCCGGACGATTGATGGAGATCGAGATCCAGGGAACACTCCGTAATCTCCGCGTCCAGAGGGAGCTGAACATCCGTAACATCCTGTCGCCCAAATACCTTCGCTCTGCCTGTTTTACAATCGAGGTCGAGGAGGGTAAGGAGGGACAACCGATCAACTTTATACTCAAAGGTGCCGGCTGGGGGCACGGGGTGGGGATGTGTCAGGTCGGTGCCGGGGTGATGGCCGCCGAAGGGAAGAAATACCACGAAATCCTGAACCACTACTATCCCGGCACCAGAGTGGAGAAGGTGTATTAGTTTTAGGGCGCACGGCTGTGCGCCCTAAAACTCGCCGGACCGGGTTCTTAACCCGGCCGGAACCGGAT
>MWJR01000141.1 GCA_002127415.1 Calditrichaeota bacterium AABM5.125.24 | reverse complement strand
GATCTGCAGGGCGTGCTCATCGTTCTGTGCATAGTAGTCGCTGACGCCGGAAATTCTGCAGTGAACGTCGGCGCCTCCCAGCTCTTCAGGCGTTACTTCAGCGCCGGTGGCGGCCTTGACCAGCGGCGGTCCGCCGATGAAGATGGTGCCCTGCTGGCGGACGATGACCGTCTCGTCCGACATAGCCGGGACGTAGGCGCCACCGGCAGTGCAGGAGCCCAGCACGGCAGATAGCTGCGGGATGCCGTGAGCCGACAGAATGGCCTGGTTGTAGAAGATGCGCCCGAAGTGCTCCTTGTCGGGGAAGACGCCGTCCTGCAGCGGCAGGAAGATGCCGCCGGAATCGACCAGATAGACGCAGGGCAGGTTGTTATCCAGCGCAACCTGCTGGGCTCGGGCGTGCTTGAGGACGGTCAATGGGAAGTAGGTTCCGCCCTTGACGGTGGCGTCGTTTGAAACGACGAGCACCTCCCGGCCGTGGACTACCCCGATGCCGGTTACAACCCCTGCGCAGGGGGCATCGCCGTCATACAAACCCCAGGCTGCCAGCGCGTTGAGCTCCAGGAATGGGGTATCGGGGTCAAGCAGCCGGTCGATGCGCTCGCGAGCGGTCAGCTTGCCCCGCTTCTTATGTCGCTCGACGTGCTTGGGCGGCCCACCCAGCTTGACCCGGTCGAGCCGTTCGCGGAGCTCTTCGACCACCTGCAGCATCGCCTCCCGGTTGGTCTTGAACTCGGCCGAGGAGGTGTTGATTCTGGATTCGATGCGTTTCAATGGTGGTATTTCATGATGATGATTTTATCGATGTCATTCCCACGAAGGTGGGAATCCAGACAAGCAACCTTCTATTGGAAGTCTTTCTAATCCCGAAGCATCTTTATGATATGTCTCGCGAGACTATCCTTGATCTCGGTGTGCCTCCCAACCGGCTGGGAGACCTTTGTAACCGGATTCTGATACCAATCGTGCCGCTTGCCATGCCGGATGAGAATGCAGCCGATCTCTTCAATTTTGCTGATCAGCTCTCTGCGCTTCATTCCAATACCAACTCGCCGACGCGACGGACGTTTGGAATAAAGCCACCGGTGAGTTCCTCATATATGTCTTTGAGGTTCTCCTTAAGCTCCTCAATAGTCTCTCCTTGAGTTCTGTAGTCGGGGAACTCGTCGAGCCAGCCAATGTAGAACTCGTCTTCTTGATAGTAGACGAAATTCAGCTTGTGCATCGCGTGTTTCCTATATTTGTTTCCAAACTGCCCCCTTCAGCCACACTTTTGCCCGGCATCGCCTTGCGGTTGGTCTTGAACTCGGTCGAACTGGTGTCGATTTTGGATTGGATGTGTTTCAAGGTTTCGCAATAATTAAATGATTTTATTCAACTTGGTATAAGATGAGGGGTGGCCTGGGTTGCTTGCAAGTCGGGTTTCAATAAGGTGGACGACTGAAGCTTGCCCCGGCGAAAGCCGGGGTCGTCCCTCCCGGAATT
>MWJR01000333.1 GCA_002127415.1 Calditrichaeota bacterium AABM5.125.24 | reverse complement strand
ATAAGAGACGTCATATCCCCCTCACCATCACCACATAACGTCACAGTGACTGACTTATATACCCGCTCCATTGCAAAGTTATAGACCTCGAACGACACCACAATCGGCCCGAAGACCGGTATCTGGAAGCGTGTGAATTGCCCTCGTTGGGGAGAGAACGGACTGGGGTAGGCATATGTCTCCGGCTGCCCTGGAGTAGCCGGCGGCTGGTGTGCCCTGTGGATGCGCCAGGTGAACGCACTGTCGGCTGTTTCAAACCAACCCACCGCCAGACCGTCGTCGGTGCCGACCCAGAGCGAATCTCCCACCGCAGCAGCTGAGAAGAAATCTACCCCCGACAGACGCTCCCCGATGGTCGGATCGCTGACGGACTCGAGCGGCCCCTCGCCCCAGGTATATCCCAGGTCGTGACTTATCCATAGCCCTCCATCTGCCGCTGCATACACACTACTGTCCTGAAAGTCTATATTGTGAACCCGCAGGCTCCCATATATATCAATCAGAAGGTCGCCTGAGGAAAGCTCTGTGGAGTCGGACAGCGCCACCCGCCAGCTCTGTCCGTCATCATCGGTGACAGAAATTCCATAGTATTCCGATCCACCCTCCGCCTTCCAGGTGGCCGCCCAGATGAGGGTCCGGTCACCGACCTCCTGCACCGCCAGTGCGGTGACGAAGTTGCCGGACATTCCGCCGGACCGGTGACTGAAGTTCCTCCAGCTCAAGCCGCCGTCGTAGGAGCGGTTGACCCCGGCGGCGGTGCCGACCCAGAGCAATCCATCCGCATATACCACGCTGAAGGCACGGTGGTTCAGATGTAGCCAGGCTGAAAAGGGAAGCGTATCCGGCGGGACAACCTCCCACCGGTAGCTGCCGCTCAGGATGTTCTCATACCGCAACTTCCTAAGCCCGCCGCCGTAACTGGCGGTCCAGACCGCCGAGTCTGACAGGGCGAGGTCGTAGGTTACGTTCTGGATGTGGGTTGTGGTGGGGTCGTAGTCCTCCACATCCGCCGGATCGACCGGCTGCGGCATCCAGTGCCAGATGACCCCTCCGTCGCGCGAGAACCCGACCCCGCCTCCGGCGGGATACCAGGAATCATCCACCTTCTCGCTGTAGGCGGTAGCCGCCCAGATTATGGTATCGGTCACCGCAAGCGCCGACACTCCGCCACGACCGAGTCCGTCCGATTGGTCGATAACCCCCCACAGGCCGGTGGTGAGGTCCAGTTTGGCCAGCCCCTGACCGGTGCCGAGCCAGAGGATCCCTTCATAGGGTCTGATGTCGATGATGGAGTTCGACGGCAGCCTCTGATCACTCACAAACGGCACGTCAAGATGATGATCACCCGGAAGATAGGCCGATAAAACCACCCCGGCGGTCAGGTGAACCAACGCCCCAATGGTGATTATTGATAGTATCTGTTTCACTCCTGATCCATTTAGGGGTAGTGCCCAGAAATAATTGAGATGGAGTAGTCGCGGTTGTCCTCAACCGCGACACAGTCGGGGCTGAGACAAACCCGACTACA
>MWJR01000332.1 GCA_002127415.1 Calditrichaeota bacterium AABM5.125.24 | reverse complement strand
ATTCGAGGCCATAGCCCCGTGCGATGCCGTCCCCGACCTGGATGACCTCACCCACCTCGGCCATATCGGCCCGGGCCTCGTAGCCCTCTATCTGCTGTTTTATTATCCGGGTTATCTCTTCAGGTCTTATCTGCATAATTTCCCTTGACCGATTTTTTCGGATGCAGTTTATAGTAGGTTATTCTGTTCGTTTGGTGAAACTATTTGTCTGATTTTTACCTTCTTATCCAGAATGTCACCCACAGTTATCAACTCGATTTTCATTCCTTCCCCCTTTGCCCGGGCGACCTCTTCATAAGCACCCTTTGTATAACTAAAAGCAACGACGTATCCATGAATAACCTTTCGTGGAACTTTATAATACCGCCGCAAGGCAGTTTCAAAGTTGTCAATCACATTCCTGCCCACTCTCTCTTGCTGTTTCACCTGTATCGGATAATGATTAAAGAGTGAAAAACCATCGATGCCCATATCGCCGGTTTTTTTAGAGCTGGGAGTGCCATGAAGTTCGTTGACAACCCAATACTGGAACTCGTAATGCTTGAATCTCTTTAAGTCCTCAACACTCTTCGGCATTCCAATAATATCAATGTCGCTCTCCCCGATCCCCAGGTTTGCCAATCTATTCTTGATTAATGCTATTGCTGATGGTGAAATGTCAATTCCAATCCACTTCCGACTCAATCGATGAGCAACTGCGAGTGTAGTCCCGCATCCACAGAAGGCATCCAAGACTATATCACTCTTATTTGATGACGCCATAATTATTTTTTCAAGAAGACGCTCAGGTTTTTGAGTGGGATAGCCCCAGCGTTCTTTTGTGGCAGAACCCACGGCTGGGATTTCCCACCAATCCTTTGAAATTACCATCGAGTATTGTCCCTGCTCATCTTCTTTAAAATTACTTTTTTTGAATCCGTATTTATGCATCATATAGGACTTTTCCAACTGAGTATTAAACGTATAGCTGTCTGACTTTGTATAGAAGAAAATGGTATCGTGCTTTCTTCCAAATCGCTTCTTGGACGCACCTCCAGTTCTATATGACCAGATGATTTCATTCTGGAAGTTTCTTTGACCGAATACCTCATCGCACATAACTTTCAGATAATGCCCCGCGTGCCAGTCGCAATGAAGATAAAAAGAACCGGTCGGCTTTAAGACCCTGTAAAGCTCCATCACTCTCTGTTTCATCCAATCAACATAGACGTTTATCCCGCCTTCCCATCTGTCTTCGAAACTCCTTATCTCAGCCTCATCACCCCAGATAATTTCGTAGTTTCGGTTGCTGAAGAATGGCGGATCAACATAGATCAGATCGATGCTCTCCGCTTCCATTGTCGCCAACTCGGTCAGATTGTCCCCACAAATTAATCTATTTCTTTCCAGCATCATAATATTTTTCCCTCCCTAAGGTCCAGTGCTAACCTTAAATCCCATTGGAGAAAATGATCAGCTCGCTGGCCATGCAGTTTTCGAGGCCATAGACCCGTGCGATGCCGTCCCCGACCTGGATGACCTCACCCACCTCGGCCATATCGGCCC
>MWJR01000334.1 GCA_002127415.1 Calditrichaeota bacterium AABM5.125.24 | reverse complement strand
CTGGATACCGGCCCCCTGCTTTCGCAGGGGCATGCTTCGCCGGTATGACAAGTGTCTACAATAAAGTGCCCTGATTAATAACAGGACTCTAATCCTATTCGAGCGCTGCCGGAGCTTCTGACGTTTCGCAAGATACTACAGAACCGCAACCTGACCCTTCTCTGGCTGGGACAGATAGTCAGCCAGAGCGGGGATTCGATCTATATGATCGGCCTTCTGTGGCTGACTTTAGAGCTGTCCGGATCGGAATCGATCACAGGTCTGGTGGCTATGGCGTCTTATCTCCCGGCCATGCTGCTGGCCCTTTTCGCCGGGGTGGTCGTCGACCGCAGCGACAGAAGACGGATTATGCTCACCGCCGACGCCCTCCGGGCCTGCATAGTGCTGATGGTTCCGGCGGCATATTGGTTCGGCTTGCTGAGTCCCGGTTTTCTGGCGGCCAACGCCTTCGCTCTGACTATCGCCGCCACCTTCTTCAACCCGGCGCGGGATGCGCTCATCCCCCAGATTGTCCCGCAGAGTGGACTCATGCGAGCCAATTCCCTGATACAGACCTCCTGGCAGTTCTCGCTGCTGATAGGTCCAGCCCTGGCAGGGCTGCTCCTCCATTTCGTGGGCAGGATACACCTGTTCACCACTGACGCACTGGCATACCTGCTGTCCTTTCTGTTCGTCCTGGGCATAATTCCCCGGCAGGCGCAGTCCCCCACCACTCAGCGGGACACGGGCTGGCATGACGTCAAGGACGGCCTGCGGTATGTCCTAAGACATCCGGTGATTATGCCCCTGCTGCTGATCACCGTCGCCGACAACATCTTCATTATGGGGCCGGCTATCGTGGGGACGCCGGTGTTCGTGAAGGAAGTGTTAGGGCTGGGGGCTGAGGCATATGCCCTTATCCAGGCCTGTTACGCTGTGGGGATGCTGCTGGGCACGGCCGGGCTGATAGCCTTGGGCGGGCGCATCCGGAAAGGACGGATGCTGCTAACCGGAATGGTTTTCGACGGCCTGACCTTCATCCCGCTCTACTTCGTCAGGTCGCTCCCGGGAATGGGGGTTACGGTTATAATCCATTCAATGGCCATACCGCTGCTGACCGTCAGCCGCACCTCGCTGATTCAGGCCATCGTCCCCGAGCGAATGACCGGACGGGTATTCGCACTGGTCAACCTGGCAGTGGTGGGGGTCTCGGCGCTCTCTTCGGGGATAAGCGGGATGGCTCTGGAGTTGTTGGGCGCGCCGAAGGTCTTTCTGGTGATCGGCCTGGGAGGTGCGGTTTGCGGGGTTATGGGCTGGTTGTTCGCGCGGGATCTGCGGGATCATGCCTGATAGATGACCGTCCAGAACGCCTGCCGGAGATGGAAGGAGACGACATTAAACAACAATCTGACCTGTATTCCGCCACAATACCACCCATCGTCGCATTGGGCTTGGATGCTTCAGCTTGACAAGGAGTGAAACCGTAGTTATATTCCCAAAGGTTCAGTCTACTTTGCAGCATTGACATCCTGAAGGTTCGGTGTGTCCGCCGAGCCGGGTTCTTGGGCCCTGCCGG
>MWJR01000282.1 GCA_002127415.1 Calditrichaeota bacterium AABM5.125.24 | reverse complement strand
CCTTTTATCCCCCCCCTTTAATTCCCTCCCGCGAAGCGGGTGGGAGAAAATGAACTTCGATGTGTTGTATGTTTTTTGCACCCGGTAATAA
Organism: Calditrichaeota bacterium AABM5.125.24; assembly: GCA_002127415.1. Taxonomy (GTDB): domain Bacteria; phylum Electryoneota; class AABM5-125-24; order Hatepunaeales; family Hatepunaeaceae; genus AABM5-125-24. Next base: position 1,469 of record MWJR01000282.1, on the reverse strand, counting down.
AACAAGTTCTACCGTCATGTGAGGACACGTGACGGCACTATATAGGCAGTGCTTTGGGGTGCATTTTTAGCGGATTAGAAATCCGTTGCTCTATCCTGCTGAGCTACGGGAGCGGAACGGTTTTCATAGGTCAGTTATCAGATGTTATCACATAATTCCGGTGGTAAATTTCTGACCATCTATTACCGACCGTAGGCGCGAATTTCGGTCAGTGCCACTTCAGAAGAGGGCGGCAGGCTGAACTCAAATCGGCAGTAGATCGGCGTGCTCAGGAAAAACTCAAATCTCGCCACCGTGGGGCCGATCTCATCTTTCCCATAGGGTATCTCCTGCCAGGCAGTCAGATTATCACTTACAGAGAAACGATATTCACATCTGCCACTCTTACTCTCCCGCCAGGTGAAGGCCACGCTTATGGCTTCGCCGAAGTTGATCTGCTCGAGCAGGGTGCAGCTTCCCTCCATATCGGTATCTGAACTATTCTCGGCTATTATGTTGCCATCTGACAATCTCACCGGACCTTCAGCCAGCCACGGGGTCGTCGGTCCGCTCGAGAAGTATAGCTGGCCGTAATCTTCTGCACCGCCACCGTTACCGCCGCCGTTGCCACCATCACCGCCGTTGGATGAGGTGTCCGCCGGACTCGCAGGGGGGTTGGTTATTCTGTCGGAGCAACCAATGAACAGACCGACCGCGACCGACAGAATGGACATATAAACCGTCAACCTGACCGGCGTCCGGCAATCCCGATCTTTGACACAGGCTATCAATCTGAATCCTTCCATAGCAGATAGAACGGCCACACGGCCTTCAACCCGCTGAGGCAACCCCGCCTGAGCGATGGCGTCGGATCTCAGCAACCCTTGCGTCCAGTGCGATGATGCACTCATCGCCAATCGGTTCCCCCTCCGGCCCCTCTCCGAGGCGGTTCTCAGGCTTTATTAGTCCGTGGAAATCCGATCCGCCGGTGTATATGAGACGGTGCCCAAGCGCCAGTTCCCTGAGGCGGTCGCGCAACGCTAAGGTATGATTGTTGTAGTCGCTCTCAATCCCGTCGAGTCCGTGCTCAACCCATTGAGGCAGGCGGCTCAGCAGCGTATCAGTCCGTTCGCCGTGGGAGCCGGGATGCGCCCAGACCGCCGCCCCGCCGGCCTGGTGTATCAGCCCGATTGCATCCCACAGTGGCAGACGATAGCGTTCAACGTAAGCCGGGCCGCCATGCCTCAGTAGCTTCGCAAATGCCTCCCCCGAAGATTGCACCTGCCCGGATGCGACCAGAGCCTGCGCGATATGAGCCCGCCCGAATGTCCCGTGAGTTGACAGGCGTTCAACCTCCTCCAATTTAATACTATAACCGAGTTCATTCAGGCGGTCGACGATCTTCCCGTTGCGCTGCTCCCTTGAACTTCGCAGCCGGGCAACCGTCCCAGTCAGCTGAGGGTGGCGATGGTCGATTTCGTAGGCGAGCA
>MWJR01000051.1 GCA_002127415.1 Calditrichaeota bacterium AABM5.125.24 | reverse complement strand
TCTATATATAGGCGCGCGAGCGAGTCTTGAGGAGCGGCTGGCGAGACAGGAAGGTTACACGTTCAAGGGGGTTCCGATAGCGGGCTTCCGGAGGGGCTCCCTGGTGGGGAATCTGACCCTGCCGGTGAAGTGCGTAGTGGCTCTTTGTCAGGCGATGCGGTATCTCTCGGTGCATAAAATCCGGCTTGTCATCGGAACGGGCGGCTTCTCGGCCTGGCCGGTATGTGCGGCGGCGAGGTTGTCCGGTCGGCCCTATGTTCTGCAGGAACAGAACGCATACCCGGGTATGGTGACCAGGCTGATGGCGAGGGGTGCGAGGCGGATATACCTGGGTCTGGAGGCCGCGGCCGATCGCCTTAAGGTCAACCCGAAGGTGCTGCAGTTTACCGGTAATCCGGTGTCGGGTGAAATCACCCCTGGAGATGCCCGCGCTTCGCGCCGAGAACTGGGACTCGACCCGGAACGGCCAACTATCCTCATCACCGGTGGCAGCGGCGGGGCCCAGTCGATAAACAGCGTTATAGCACAGATCAAGAGTGATCTTATCGATCGTGGCTTCAACCTGATATGGCAGACGGGAAAGCACTGGTCGGTAGATATAACCGTGTCGGTTGAATATTCGGGACGGCTGTTGATCGAGCGGTTTCTCGAAGCGGGGCGAATGGCGGCTGCCTACCGCGCCGCCGATGTGGCTGTGGCACGCTGCGGGGCGATGACATTAGCCGAGCTTGCCGCAATGCGCCTGCCGGCGGTTCTGGTGCCGTTTCCGTATGCCGCGGGAGGACATCAGGAAGCCAATGCCCGCGCCGTTGAAGCTGTCGGAGCAGCAAAGATGATCCTCGATAGAGAACTGACGCCAGAGAGCCTTATCAATTCCATCCTCGAGGTGGCAGCACCGGAGACCAAGCGCCGAATGGCTACGGCGTTTAAGAAACTTGCCAGGACAGATGCCGCTGAACAGATTGCGAAGGACATTCTGTCGATTATTGATGAATGATAAGCGATAAATGATGAACGGTGAATGATAAATGATTACTGAATTTGTCATCTTGAATCCGGGATCCAGCGGCCTCAGAGTGACAAAATGAGAATAACTAATAACTAACAACTAGTCTAACAACTAATAAATGATCGACGTTCTGCTGAAGCGCTTCCGCCGCCTGCATATGGTTGGTATAGGGGGGTCGGGGATGAGCGGGATAGCTGAGCTGCTGTTGCGCAGCGGCTTTCAGGTGACCGGCAGCGACCTGCAGGAGAACGAGGCTACCCGTCGGTTGAGTGATCTCGGTGCGGTGGTTAAGATTGGACACGATCCACTGTATGTGAACGATGCCGAGGTGGTTGTTTATTCGAGTGCCGTCAGTTCGGATCACGTCGAGTTGACCGCCGCGCGGGAGAAGATGGTGCCGGTCATACCCCGGGCCGAGATGCTGGCGGAGCTGATGAGGATGAAAGCCGGAGTGGCTATCTCCGGCACGCATGGCAAGACCACAACCACCTCGCTGGTGGGGGAGGTTCTGACTGCCGGCGGGCTCGATCCGACCGTCATCGTCGGTGGCAGGCTGAGAAAAGTGGGGGGTGGCGCGGTTCAAGGT
>MWJR01000161.1:10787-15647 GCA_002127415.1 Calditrichaeota bacterium AABM5.125.24 | reverse complement strand
GTCTCCGCCAGTAGGATTACTCTGTCGCCAAGGACTTCAGCGTAGCCCCCTGAAGTCGCCCAGGTATATTGCTCCCGGTCGGTATCCAACCGGATGGTTCCAATCCTGAGGGTGGTCATAAACGGAATATGGCCGGGAAGGACGCCGAAATCCCCTTCAGAGCCGGGTGCGCGCAGATGTCGGACATTATATTCCTCGTGGGTTCCGGACGGTGTGACGATGGTCACTGTGAATTGGGGTAACGTCTCAGCCAACCTTCCTCAACTCCTCACCACGTTCGACCACCTCGTCGATACCTCCGGCCATATAGAAGACCTGTTCAGGCAGATAATCGAGCTCACCATCCACAATCATCTTAAAACCGCGGATGGACTCATTTATGGATACATATACCCCCGGCCGTCCGGTGAAGGCTTCGGCCACGTGGAACGGCTGTGACAGGAACTTCTGTATCCTCCGCGCCCTCTCGACCGCCTGCTTATCCTCGTCGGACAGCTCGTCCATACCCAGGATGGCGATGATGTCCTGGAGGTCCTTATAGCGCTGCAGCACCTCCTGAACCCGCTTGGCGGTATTGTAGTGTTCTATCCCGATGACCTGCGGATCCATAATCCGGGAGGTCGAGTCCAGCGGGTCCACTGCCGGGTAGATTCCCATCTCGACGATCTGCCGCGACAGCACGGTGGTGGCGTCGAGGTGTGAGAAGGTGGTGGCCGGGGCCGGGTCGGTCAGGTCGTCGGCCGGAACGTATATCGCCTGCACTGAGGTTATCGAGCCCTTCCGGGTGGAGGTGATCCGTTCCTGGAGGGCTCCCATCTCGGTGGCCAGCGTCGGCTGGTATCCGACGGCTGACGGCATACGTCCAAGCAGCGCCGAGACCTCGCTGCCGGCCTGAGTGAAGCGGAAGATGTTGTCAATGAACAATAGAACGTCCTTGCCTTCCTCGTCGCGGAAGTATTCAGCCAGGGTAACTCCGGTCAGACCGACCCGCAGACGGCAGCCCGGCGGCTCGTTCATCTGGCCGAACGACATCGCCACCTTAGACTCCTTCAGCGCCTCACGATCAACACCGGACAGATCGAAGGTATCCATATCGAATTGGTCGCCGTATCTCATCACCTTCGACTCGATCATCTCGCGGAGGAGGTCGTTTCCCTCGCGCGTCCTCTCGCCGACCCCTGCGAATACCGAGATGCCGCCGTGCTGCTTGGCGATGTTGTTGATCAGCTCCATCACGATGACGGTCTTGCCCACCCCCGCACCTCCGAACAGGCCGATCTTGCCCCCCTTCGAGAACGGCTGGATCAGGTCGATGACCTTGATGCCGGTCTCGAGCATCTCGCTGGTGGTGTCGAGCTGGATCAACTCGGGCGGCTTTCGGTGAATCGGATACCGGAGTTCCGATTCGAGCGGGCCCAGGCCGTCAATAGGCTCTCCAACCACATTGATCAGCCGTCCCAGCGTGGCGGGTCCGACCGGGATGGTTATCGGATCGCCGGCATCGACCACCTTCTCGCCGCGCTTAAGACCGTCGGTGGTGTCCATTGCCACGGCGCGCACCATTCGGTCACCCAGATGCTGCTGCACCTCGAGGGTCAGCACCTCCTGCTGGTCGCGGTCAATGTGAAGTGCATTGTAGAGCGGCGGCAGCTCCCCGGACGGAAACTCCACGTCCACCACCACCCCGATTATCGCCTTGATGATTCCTTCGTTGGGCATAGTTCACGCTTTTTTACAAATTGCGATATTTAGGTTTTACCCGGTCCAGATGTTCAAAGCGTCGCGGCCGATAACAGTCCTGACGTAGTCGGGCTTGTCTCAAGCCCGACAGTCGCAGTTGAGGGCAACCGCGACTATCACAGATCGAATCACTCAATCACAACTCAATCAGATGCACCATCTTGGTGAAGTTCACCTCGCGAGCGATAAAGTCTTCTTCGGGCATCTCCATCGTGACTTCCATTATAAAGCGGTCTCCTATGAACAGGACACGCATTCCCCGCATCCTCGATTCTTCACCCAGGTAGTCGAACTTGATGAAGCGTCCTTCGCCGTTCCTGCAGGAGATGGCGCCTTTATCCTCTATCCTGAACTCGAGCCTGTCGGCATATTCACTCCCGTCCATAAAGGAGGGATAGATTTCGTGCGGGCTCAGGTCGGGTGCAACAGAGTGTGCCTTCACCACGATCTCGGCCTCGGGAGCATCGTCGGGCAGGCTGCCGACCAGGAAATCCGCGCTGTCGTCCGAACGGTCCCAGACCTCCCATTTCTGGGGGAAGGTAACCTTATATTTGAAGCGGTCGCTCCTGTAGCTGTAGTCGCCCCAACCGCCGCAACCGGTCAGGTATAGAAGGGCGATAAGCCCTATCAAGAGTGGTCTCACATTAACCTCATCTGTTTAACCGGCTATTGCCGGCATCTGTTTATCTAACCCCGTCTCCCGGTCGTCAGCGTCACCTGAGCACCTCGGCGCCGCCGACGATCTCAAGCAGCTCCTTGGTGATGGCCGCCTGCCGGGCCTTGTTGAACTGCAAGGTAAGCGATTCCACCAGCTCGTCGGCATTCTTGGTCGCGTTTTCCATGGCGGTCATCCGCGCCCCCTGCTCGGCGGCATACGATTCGAGCATAACACGCCAGAGCTGTATGTTCACGTGCATCGGCAGCAGCTTATCCAGCACCCCGGCCGGACCGGGCTCGAAGATGTAGTCCACCTTACGCCAGGCGGTCATCTCAGCCAGCGGCTCGACCGGAAGCAACTGTTCGCAGATGATCTCCTGCTGAACCGGGCTCTTGAATTCGTTATAGACCAGGTAGATCCGGTCGAAGCCGCCGCTTACATACTGACCTGTAATCGCACCTCCTATGGCCGAGGCCTGTGAGAACTCAAGTTCGTGAAACACCCCCGGAAAGTGGCGGTATATCTTGATTTCCCGTTTCCTGAAGAAGTCGTGACCATAGCGTCCCAGGGTGAACAGCTCGACCTCACGGCCGGGAAACTCCTCCAGCACCCGCTTGGTTCGACGGCAGATATTCCCGTTGAAGCTGCCGCACAGACCGCGGTCGGAGGTCACCGTGACCACCCCCACCCGCTTCGCTTCCCTGGACTCCAGCAGCGGATGAAGCTCGCTTCCTGTATGTGAAGCCAGTGAGGCTATCACATCCCGCAGTTCCCAGGCATAGGGGCGGGCCCGCACCATATTCTGCTGGGCTCTCCGCAGCTTGGCCGTCGCCACCATCTTCATCGCGCGGGTAATCTGAGCGGTGCTCCTGACGCCGGCGATGCGGCGACGGATCTGTTTAAGTGATGGCATTTATAAGTGTCTGAGTCCCTGAGTGTTCTTTCACTAAAGCGGTAGCGCGGACATTCCCCGGTTTTAACCGTTGTGGTTTAACAGCGGTTGTTCTATGCCGCCACTGCCCCTTTGAATCCCTCCATAAACTGCTCGCAGGCCTTCTTGAGGCGGGCATCGAGCTCCTCGTCTATCTTCTTGCGATCAAGTATATCCTTCAGGATATCGCTATGGACATCCCGTATCCGCCGCAGGAATTCCTCCTCGCACCTCTTTACATCACTCAGAGGCACCGGGTCGATGAAGCCGTTGGTGGCCAGGAACAGCACCGCAACCTGCTCCTCGAACGGATAGGGGGTATATTGTCTCTGCTTCAGCACCTCCGTCAGCCTCTCGCCACGGGTGAGCTGTGCCAGAGTCGCCTTGTCGAGTTCGGAGCCGAACTGGGCAAAGGCCTTCAGCTCGCGGTATTGCGACAGATCGAGCCTGAGGGAGCCCGCCACCTGACGCATGGCCCGGTATTGCGCGTGGCCGCCGACCCGTGAGACCGATATGCCTACGTTGATGGCAGGGCGGATGCCGGAATAGAACAGCTCCGGCTCCAGATAGATCTGCCCGTCGGTGATGGAGATTACGTTGGTCGGGATATAGGCCGATACGTCGCCCATCTGGGTCTCGATGATGGGCAGAGCCGTCAGCGACCCGCCGCCGTATTCCTCCCCCATCTTGGCGGCCCGTTCCAGCAGCCGTGAATGCAGGTTGAAGATGTCGCCCGGATAGGCCTCCCGCCCCGGCGGCCTTCGCAGCAGCAGCGAGAGCTGCCGGTAGGCCCAGGCGTGCTTGGTCAGGTCGTCATACACCACCAGGGCATGCCGGCCGTTGTCACGGAAGTATTCTCCGATGGCAGCACCGGCATAGGGTGCCAGAAACTGAATGGGCGCCGGCTCAACCGCCGTAGAGGAGATGACAATCGTGTGTTCCATCGCGTCGTGGTCTTCGAGGGTTTTGATCACCTTGACGATGGTCGAGCCCTTCTGACCGATGGCGATGTAGATGCAGACCACGCCGGAGCCCTTCTGGTTGATGATGGTATCGACGGCGATGGCGGTCTTGCCGGTCTGGCGGTCGCCGAGTATCAGCTCACGCTGGCCGCGTCCAATGGGGATCATCGAGTCGATCGCCTTCAGCCCTGTCATCAGCGGCTCCTTGACTGGCTGCCGGTAGATCACGCCCGGCGCCTTCTTCTCCACCAGGTTGAAATTCTTTGCGTCTATCGGACCCCTGCCGTCGAGAGGGAAGCCGAGCGGGTTGATGACCCGTCCCAGCAGCTCCTCCCCGGCCGGCACCTGCACCACCCGTCCGGTCCGCTTGACCTGATCCCCCTCGCCGATCATCCTATCATCACCGAACAACGCCACCCCGACGTTGTCCTCTTCCAGGTTCATCGCCATCCCGAAGACATCGTGCGGAAACTCGATCAGCTCGCTGGCCAGGCAGTTTTCGAGGCCATAGACCCGTGCGATGCCGTCCCCGACCTGGATGACCTCACCCACCTCGGCCATATCGGCCC
>MWJR01000161.1:0-10782 GCA_002127415.1 Calditrichaeota bacterium AABM5.125.24 | reverse complement strand
TTTCGAGGCCATAGACCCGTGCGATGCCGTCCCCGACCTGGATGACCTCACCCACCTCGGCCATATCGGCCCGGGCCCCGTAGCCATCTATCTACTGTTTGATTATCCGGGTTATCTCTTCAGGTCTTATCTGCATCTATCCTCTCCGAAGCTCCTCTGTTTATACTGCGCCTTACGCACCGGCTATGGCCTGTTTCAACCTGTTCAGACTGCCCCTGACGCTGCCGTCGATAACGGTGTTGCCGACCCGAACCCGCAAACCGCCCAACAGGGTGGGCTCGACCCGCTGCTCGAGCTCGAGTTCGCCGCCGAACCGCCGCTCGAGGTTGCTCCTGACCTCGGCGAAAGCGGTCTCGTCCAGCGGAACCGCGGTCTCCACAACCCCCGGCGTAACCCCCCTGTGGAGGTTCAGCATCTCATCGAACAACCGGCAGGCCACATCCAGCACCCTGGTGCGGTTCTTGTCGATGACCACCCGCATGAAATTGAGTGTGTAAGGGGTAGCCCCGGTGAAAATCTGCTGAGCGACGCCCCACTTGGCCCTCCGCTCTATGGATGGGTTGGACAGGAAGCCACGCAACTCGGGGCTCTCACTCAGGCATCGGTCGAGCAGCGCCAGCTCACTCTGAACCTGTTCCAACCGATCCTTCTCTCGTGCCACCTCGAACAGCGGCTGAACGTAGCGCCGGGCGAGTCCGCTCCCGATCAATTCGATCCCTCTTCCAGGCTCTGCATAATGAGCCGGCGGTGATCCTCGATGTCGAGGCTCCTGGAGATGACCTTCTCGGCGGCTGTGATGGCCAGAGCCGCGACCTCGCTGCGGATCTCACTCAAGGCAGCCTGACTCTCCAGCTCTATCTGATGCCTGGCCCGTTCGACCAGCGCCTCGGCGTCCTGCTTCGATTTCGCCAGCAGCTCCCCGCGGACCCGTTCGGCGTCCTGTCGGGCCTTCGAGACGATCGTCTGCGCCTCGCTCTGGGCTTCGGCCAGCTTCCGGCGGTATTCCGCCAGCGACTGCTCGGCCTCCTCGCGGGTGCTCTTTGCGGTCTCGATGTCATCCTTGATCCCCTTCTCACGCCTCTCCAGAGCGGCCAGGATGGGGGTCCAGGCGAACTTCCACAGCACCGCCAGCAGGATCACAAACGAGATTACAGTCCAGATCATCAGACCTGGATGGATGTCCATCATAACAGAATATGCTCCATGGTATGATGATTGTTTCGTAAGTTAGACAAGTCAGCAAGTCGCAAGTCGCAAGTCAATATGCAGATGTGTGCGCTGACTTGTGACCTGTAACTTGCAACTTGTGACTTTATTACGCCTTCAGGTTGAGCAGCAGGCAGATGACACTGCAGAGCAGGGCGATACCTTCGATCAGGGCCGCCGAGATGATCATCGCGGTCTGGATCTTGCCTGCGGCTTCCGGCTGGCGGGCGATGCCGTCCATGGCGCTGGCGGCGATGCGGCCGATGCCTATCCCTGCGCCGATGGTCACCAGCCCGGCCCCGATGCCGGACGATACGTAAGCGAAAGCCGTGTTGGTCAGTTGAGCAAGGGTTGCAAGCATTGTGAAATAACCTCCGAAAGACCTTAAATGGATTTACTTCATTGTGTTAATTTAACTTTAGAATCCAATACTTTTGAGGGCGATGTCAAACCTTGTTTCTGTTCAAAGAGACCGTTGGTATTCGCCAGACGTTGTTCTGCAATCTGCACATAATTCTTATTACACTCTATACCTATCCAATCACGACCCAACTGCTGAGCCGCAACGGCCGTCGTCCCCGATCCAAGAAATGGGTCCAACACCAGATCACCCGGATCGGTGGAACATAAAACCAGTTTTGAAATCAACTCCAGCGGCTTTTGACTGGGGTGTCCTACCTTCTCACTTGATGACCCTTTAAGGCTGGGAACCCGGATGATATTCGTAGAATACTTACCCTCCATAAGATGTCTTAAGCGAGCGTCTTTGTCCTTGTATCTTTTATCTCTAAGATATGACGCGATGGTTTGATTGTCGTATGGTTCACGTATTGCTTCCTTGTTGAACTTTGGTTTTTCGCCTTTACGAAGAACTAAAATCATCTCATATGCAGGAGTAAAACTGTCTCTTCTTTCGTTATAGCCAACAGCACGATCCCAGATAATCAAATCGTGATACTGAAAACGCATACATAAAGTTGACATTAAATGTATAAAAATATGTTCCCGTTTGCCAAGCTGACCGAAGCAAAACAATAAGCCATCTTCCCTAAGAATTCTCATGCATTCGGACACCCAGATCAACGACCAATAAAGATACTCGGCGGCTTCGCTCCATTGCGTGTCCCAATCTTCCTTTAAAACGTTGTAATAAGGAGGATCAGCTATTACTGCTTGGACTAATCCCGCGGGAAAGTCACGTAATGCTTTACACGCATCACCATTGATAATGTAATTAACCTTCATAAGTTCATTGCTCCAAATATAAGTCGAAGGTCTTCACGATAATTATTAGAAGCAATTATAAAAGCTAGCGTTGTGTCATAAATGAGTTTAGCATTTGATCTGTTGATCTCATAGTCAATCAATTCGTTTTTATTGGCAATTCGTCCTACTATTGAATTCTCAATTTGAGAACGACAGAACTGAATGGGTAGACACAGATATATCATCGCTTGGTTGCCTACAGCTTTTTGTTTATGAGCAATCTTGATTTCAACAGTGAATTTCTCGCCTTTCTTCAAGTAGTTTGGGACCTTTAAGTAATGTCTAACGAATCCGAATCTCTCTGAAAGGTTTGTGCTTGACGCGGGTTCCCGTTCAATGCGCTCCGTCTCCTCTATCAATTCGTCAGCTTCGTTCATTACTTTCTTTAAATCATTTATTTGCCCTGATGATATCAATCTTAATCTCATACCCTCTACAATCAAACGCACCAGTTCACAACCATATTTTGTCCCTGCATCCTTTTGTCGAATGACATCTTTTACAATTGACGGCTCGTGAAGGTTGTCCGTGTTGTAATTAATTTGCCATTCAAGGTAATCGTCAATTTCAATCGGCACACTCCGACATGCAACCGGTTCTGCTGCAAATCCCTCTAAAGGACGCTTGACCCTCACCTTACCGGTGGGAGTCGTTATGGGCAAGCTGACAACTATGCTCTTTGATGTTGTTGTATACTGCATACCTAATCCCTAATGCTCCGGATGCATCGTCATCGCCGTGAACAGACAGGTCAGTATGGTGAAGATGAACGCCTGCAGGTGCGCGATGAATATCTCCAGCAGCGATATGAACACCACCCCGAAGATCGGCAGCGGCGCCAGGATGTAGCTCTTCGCCATAATGACCAGACTGAGCAGAACCAGTATCACCGCGTGCCCGGCCACCATATTGGCAAACAGACGGATGCAGAGCGCGAATGGCTTGGCCAGCATCCCCACAATCTCGACCGGGATCATAATCGGAATGACAAAGGCCGGCATCCCCGACGGCACCATAGCCCTGAAATGCCTGAAGAAGCCGTTCTTCACAATCCCCATCCCCTGTATGGTGACGAAGGCCACGATTGCCAGTCCGGCGGTCACGTTCACGTTGCCGGTGGCTGTGTGACCCCACGGGACCATACCAAGCAGGTTGCAGGTCAGGATAAAGAAGAATACCGTCAGGAAGAACGGCAGCAGCCTCCGGCCGTCCTTCTCGCCGATGTTCGGATAGATCACCTCGTCGCGGATGAACAGGATATATACTTCAAGCAGGTGGGCAAACTTGCTGCGCATCAGCCTCCCCCCCCGGAAGGCAAGGGTTAACGACAGCAGCAGGATCAGCCCAGCCAGCCACATAAAGATCACCGGCCTGGTGATGGACAGGTCTATCCCCAACAGCTCGAAGCGGAGCCCTTCCAGCGAGAAGGTCTTGAAGAAGATATCGATGGAGTTGAGGTCGGTCAGGTGATGAACGATGTCCACCGTCTCACCGTGAGCCGCGCCGTGCGCAACGGCCTCTAACGTGTCTGCGGCAGTATGAACCGATGTTTGAACTGCTTCTTCAGTCATTTCCCGTTGACGGAACTAATCTTTACTGCGTATTGTGCAATGTGGTAGTGTCCAGGAATAATTGAGATGGGGTAGTCGCGGTTGTCCTCAACCGTGACACAGTCGGGGCTGAGACAAACCCGACTACAGCTCTTCAACAAACTGTTATCTGATAACGAACTATGCCATCACAACTAATCAAGGACACCATCATCTGTCGAAGGCTGCTCCGTATTACCCTGTTCCATAATCCCCCAGAAATAGAGCGCTTCGCATAGCTGAAAGGCGAACAGGAAGGCCAGACAGCTCACGGTGAAATCGGCCACATCCCAGCCTGCCCTTGAAACCGCCCACCAGACACCGGCCAGGACCACCACCAGTTTGAATAGAAAACCGCCGACGAAGACTCCTGTCAGCCTCGTCGGCTTGCCGGAACTGGTAGCCCGCCGCAGAAGCAAAAATACAGGCACCACCACAATCGCTGCCAGCAGCAACCCCGCCGCCTTGACCGGACTGACCCAGGGTCGCCCGGTTAACAGGGTGACCAGCGCAGCCGCGACGAGCGCCGCTGCCATAAATCTGTATGCCCTATGCGCCCGCGTCGTCGCCGTCTTCATCCTCACCCTCACGCTGGAGCCGGTTCAGGGTTTTCACCAGATTGATGAATCCCGTCGTGCCACCCAGGAAAGCCCCCACGATTGCAATCAACGGCCGGGTGCCGATCATGCCGTCCAGCCAGTAGCCCAGGAAAAATCCCGCCAGCACCAGCAGCGCCAGCGTCAGTCCGAGGTGGGAGTAGGTGGCTGCCCCGGCCAAGAAGCCCCTCTGCGGCATATCAGGATCTGTCAGGTTTTGTGAAAGAAGCGATAGAAGGTAACCTCAAAGATGCCTCCCGAGCATCGAGAGGCGGCTGTGCTCATTCCTCAGACAGATTGATCTTCCGCGGGGGATGTGACGCCTCATAAGGCTCGGCCTCCCCCATATCGCTCTTGCCGTTGAACTGAGACCCCTCCTCGACCACCAGCCGGGTTGTCTTCAGATCGCCGGTCAGTATCGAGGTTCCCTCCATCACCACCTTGCCGGTGGCGGTCAACTTACCGGTAACCTTACCACCCAACACGATGTCCCTGGCCGATACGTCACCCTCAACCGATCCACCCGACCCGATGGTTACGGTCTCGGTCGAGATAAGCTCCCCTTTAACCTGACCATCGACACGCATCGAATGCTTGACATCCAGACTGCCATCAAGCTTCGCGTCAGGTCCGATGATGGTTGACAGTTCACCCCCCCCGGTTCGGCTGTTTGTCGATCTGCTCAAGGCTCAATTCACCTTTCTTTAATGCCGCAATCTATCTGAGCGGCGGTGACAACAGTATGCTTATCCGGAGCTTTCACCACTGACTTTCCCATCTCCCCCCTGCACGAATTCAAGCGGGTCGACCGGGACGCCGTCCTTCCAGATCTCAAAGTGGAGATGGGGGGCACTCGAGTGGCCGGATGTTCCGAGCAGGGCTATCGGCTCACCCCGGCGCACCTCCACCTGAACCCTCTTGAGGTTAATCATATTATGACCGTAAAAGGTCATATAGCCGCTCCGGTGGGCCAGGATGAGGCAGTTTCCGAAATACGGGGTCCACCCGTCGAACACAACCCGCCCCGCTGCCGCCGCCCGGATAACGGTTCCACTCTTGCCGGCTATGTCTATGCCGCGATGGCTCCGCTCCGGAAACAGGAAATCCTCGGTGAAGCCCTGCGAGATAAAGCCGTCAACCGGCATCAGCGTCGGCATCCCGTAGGCCATAATCCGCTCTACGGCATAGGACTCGGCGCCGAGGAGATCCTGGGCATCAGGCGAGAGCTCGCCCTGCAGGCTCTCCCCTCCCAGGGTCAGCAGGCTGTCCGATCCAACCGCTCTCCCCAGCTCCAGATGCCCCCCCAGTGAGCGGATAATCCGGGCCAATACCTGCCGGCTGTGATCAACCTCCCGCGCCACCCGGATGATACGGCGGTTGTCCATCTCAAGCCGGGCGTTCTCAGCCGCCAGTCGGTCATAGTCAATGGCTCGGCGCGCCAGATCCGAGTAGCTGACCGCACCTGCGATTATCGCCAGCGCAATCACCACACCTACCCAGAGCAGAACCTTCAGCCAGAGCACCGAAAGCCTCATACGATGAGTCGGACCCCCTTCGTCCGGCACTATAAGAAGATTCAGCTTGCGAGCCATCTATGTGAAGAAGCTATGTTAATGAATAGGTAAAAGTTGAAATCTATTGTCTTTCACCCTATTAATCAACCCCCTGTCCCCCTTTTCTCATAGTTTGACGCAACCACTCTCCCATCGCCAGAGCAGTGCTGACAGCCACGTTCAGCGAAGCCACTCTGCCTGCCTGTGGAATGCGGACCAACTGATCGCAACGCGTGCGAGTCAGCCGCGACAGTCCCCCGCCTTCGCCTCCCACAACAAACCCGATCAACCCCTCCAGATCGAGCTCCCACAGGCTGATTTCTCCGCCGGGGTCCAGTCCATAAATCCAGTAATCCCGCGACTTCATCAGTCGAATAGCCCGGTCGAGATTGGAGGTCACCGCCAACGGCAGCAGGAGCGCTCCACCAGCGGAAGCCTTCACCGCTGCGGGGGTAAGTCCGGCGGCCCGGCGGCGCCTGATAATGACCCCACCCGCACCCAGCACCTCGGCCGAGCGGATGACCGCCCCCAGGTTGCGTGGATCCTCGACTCCGTCCAGGAGCAGCACCGGGCGTGGGTCATCGCCGGAAAGCCGGTCGAGGAGCTCCTCAACCTCAAGCGGCGGCGGGGCCTTGTAATAAGCCACTACACCCTGATGCGCGGCACCAGGTGCCATCCGGTCCAGCTCCGCCCGATCGGTGAGAACAACCCTCACCCCTCTGGCATCAGCGACCCTAAGCAACTCACCAAACACCGCTCCGCGGCCGCCGGTCAAAAGAAAGACCTCTGTTACCTCCAGCCCCGAGCGGAGCAGCTCGCCTACCGCCCTCCGGCCAAAGATTTGCTGCCGCGCCACTTCAACAATCCTGAACCGAAACATCCAACCGTCGATTCCTCACTCGCAAACGCAAAATTCAGTAATTCCAATGAGTTGCTATCTGCAGACGAAAAGACCTATCACTGAACAACCGCCTTTGTCCGAGAAATAGTTCAACTTTTTTGCATTTCTCATCCGGGAAAGCTAAAGTTTCCGGGCAAAGATTCCGATATAGTAGGTGAAGACAACATTTCGGTCGTTCCCCTTGCGCTTCTACCGACCGAATCTTCGAGCAATCCGCGCGCTCATTAAAACCCGGTCTTAAGGCCGGGTTTTAGTTTTTGATCCGGTTCCAGCCGGGTTGATCCGTCAGCTGACGGACGGCTCGGCGTTAAATTCACTGGAAGCTATTTTATCTTTCCCCGGAAGTAGTTTATGGTTCTTTCGAGGCCGGTCTCGAGATGTATCAGGGGCGCCCAATCGAGGATACGCCCGGCCAGGCTTATGTCAGGCGACCGGCGGGTGGGGTCATCCTCGGGCCGCGGACCGAACTCAATCGGGGCTTCAACTCCGGCAATCTCGCGTATCTTGTCGGCCAAATCGAGGATGGTGACCTCACTGGGGTTCCCCAGGTTAACCGGGCTGGCGTTCCAGTCGCTGTCCATCAACTTAACCAGCCCCTCGATCATATCGTCCAGGTAACAGAATGAGCGGGTCTGGGTGCCGTCGCCGTGAATGGTGAGCGGCTCCCCTTGAAGCGCCTGCAGGATAAGATTGGAGACCACCCGGCCGTCGTTGAGCGCCATACGGGGGCCGTAGGTGTTGAAGATTCTGGCGATGCGGACGTCCACGTTGTTCTGGCGGTGGTAGTCGGTGCAGAGGGTCTCGGCGGCCCGCTTCCCTTCGTCATAACAGCTCCGCAGCCCCACCGGATTGACATTTCCCCAGTAATCCTCCGTCTGAGGATGAACCTCAGGGTCGCCGTAAACCTCCGAGGTCGAGGCGTGCAGAATGCGGGCCTTAACCCGCTTGGCAAGGCCGAGCATATTGATGGTCCCCATCACTGAGGTCTTGATGGTCTTGACCGGATTATACTGGTAATGGACCGGAGAGGCCGGACAGGCGAGGTTGAATATCCGGTCAACCTCGAGCAGGATGGGCTGCACCAGGTCGTGACGCACCAGCTCGAAGTTCGGATTCCCCAGCAGATGGCGGATGTTATCCCTCGATCCGGTGAAGAAGTTATCCAGGCAGATGACATCGTGGCCGTCGCTCACCAGCCTGTCGCAGAGGTGACTTCCGAGGAAGCCCGCTCCACCGGTGATCAGAACTCGCATTAGACCCTCCCTACTCCGTAATACTCAAAGCCGAGCTCCCGCATCCGGCGTGGATCGAACAGATTACGGCCGTCGAAGATCACCGGCCGGCGCATCAACCCCTTCATCCTGTCAAAATCGGGCCTCCGAAACTCATTCCATTCGGTGGCCACCACCAGGGCGTCAGCGCCATCCAGGCAGGCGTAATCGTCAGGCGCGTAGCCGATCCGGCCGCCATAGATTGACCGGGCGGTCTCCATCGCCTGAGGGTCATACGCCTTAACCGACGCACCGGCCTCCAGGAGGAAATCGATGACCTCCAGTGCCGGCGACTCACGCATATCGTCGGTGTTGGCCTTGAATGCCAACCCCCACAGGGCGAAGCGAAGCCCTTCCATCTTCCCCTCAAAGTGAGCCCTGATCTTATCCGGGATGAACCGCTTCTGACGCTCGTTGGCGGCAATGGCTGCTCTCACCACCTCCAGGTCGAGATCCTTCCCCGAGGCGGTGTGCACCAGAGCCCGCAGGTCTTTGGGGAAGCAGGAGCCGCCGAACCCCATCCCCGGAAACAGAAAGCTGGGCCCGATCCTCCGGTCGGAGCCTATCCCCAATCTGACCTCATATATGTCCGCGCCAACCCGTTCGCACAGACGGGCTATCTCGTTGATAAAGGAGATCTTTGCAGCCAGAAAGGCGTTGGCGGCGTATTTGGTCAGCTCCGCCGACTCGACCCGCATAGTGACGATCGGATGTCCGGTGCGAACGAACGGCGCATACAGGTCTCTGATTATCGCCTCGGCCCGCGTGCTGTCACAGCCGATAACCACCCGATCCGGCTTCATAAAGTCTTCGACCGCGTTCCCCTCCTTGAGGAACTCGGGGTTGGATACGATGTCGAACGGATGGTCGGTGAGCTTCGATACCACCTCCTTGACCATAGCCGCAGTGCCGACAGGGACGGTCGATTTATCCACTATGATCTTGTAGTTGTTACTGCTGAGGGCAACCTGCCGGGCCGCATCGAGCACGTGCTGGAGATCCGCCGAGCCGTCCTCATCCATCGGGGTCGGCACCGCCAGGAAGATCACCAGGCTCTGCTTTACCGCCTCACCGGTATCGGTGGTGAACGACAGCCGTCCTTTCCGGGAGTTGCGGTGGACGAGCTCTCCCAGTCCGGGTTCGTATATCGGTATTCCCCCCCCCTGGAGCTGCGCCACCCGTTCGGGGTTGATATCAACGCAGATCACGTCGTTGCCGGTCTCTGCCAGGCAGGCGCCGACCACCAGTCCCACGTAACCGGTGCCTATGACCGCCACCTTCATCCGTCATCCCCTTCAGCCACCACCAGAGCATCGGCGTGCCGCAGCGACTCGAAGGTCCCGGCATCGGTCCACCATCCCCTGAACAGGCCGTAGGTCATATTACCTTCCCGAATATAGTGGTTGTTGACATCGGTGATCTCATATTCACCCCGCCCCGACGGCTTCAACGACCGGATGATGTCGAACACCTTACTGTCGTAGAAATAGACGCCGGTCACCGCCCAGTTGGTCCTCGGCCTGGCGGGTTTCTCCTCAATTCGGGTAATCCGATCTCCCTCCAGCTCGGCGACCCCGAAGCGGTGGGGATCCGGCACCTCCTTCAGGATGATCTTGGCCCCTGAACCCTGCTGTTCGTAGTCTTTGGCGAACCCCTCGATGGGATCCTCAAAGATGTTGTCTCCGAGGATGACCGCCACATTGTCGCCATGAACGAAGTTTTCCGCCAGCGCCAGCGCCTGGGCGATCCCCCCCGCCTCATCCTGCACCTTGTAGGTGAAACGACAGCCCGACTGAGCGCCGCTGCCGAGCAGGCTGACCACGTGACCCATATGTTCGACACCGGTCACTACCAGTATCTCATCTATGCCGGCTTCGAGCAGCTTTCCGATCGGGTGATAGATCATCGGCTTGTTCCCGACCGGAAGAAGATGCTTGTTGGTCACCTTGGTCAGCGGATAAAGCCGGCTGCCAGTGCCACCGGCCAGAACTATCCCTTTCATCCGGTTTCCTTTTTTAGCTTAACTATGTTATATTCGCAGCCTGATACGGGCGCGATAGGCATGTCCCTGCGAATCCCTGCTTTCGCAGGGACAGGAGCAGGGATCGCGCCCCTACCATTTGACCGGTATGGAGTAACGATATCCGGCAGGGGCGGCATTTATGACGCCCTTCTGATGGTCATGATACGGCCTCTGCTGGAATATGATGCGAATCACACCCATACCTTGCCATAATGTGATCAAGATAAATAAACTTTCCAAAACATCAAACTGAGAGGATCCCTGTAACTTATAACCCGGCTTTACCCCATCTACCCCGCCAAAACATCATTGCCGCCACACTTTGCCATACGCCCGGCGACTGTCCCGTTGCAACCGGGAATTTACGCCTCCCGACC
>MWJR01000330.1 GCA_002127415.1 Calditrichaeota bacterium AABM5.125.24 | reverse complement strand
CGCGGCTCGTCTGTCAGGATGATAAGCTCTAAGCCTGATTCAGGAGGCACCACTACGAACCTGGTCACCGCAGGCAGGACCGGCATCCCGTATTCGTAGGTTGTCCCCTCCTCAGGAGAGCAGTAGAATTCAAATGTCTCGCCCTCCCTGACTACTTCCTTCCGCTCTAGGCGGGAATGGTCGAACTCGACGCAAACAGCCTGCTGGTCAGCGGCGATTACGCTGACGTTCGAGTTCCAGGCCATCCCCACTTCAACGGATGCCGCCGGTGATGTTGAAGCGATGAATATCAGAATTGGCAGCAGCTTTAAGATCATCACGATCTCACTCTCCACCCTTTGGTTGCAGCTTTATGTTTCGAGCCTTAAATCCGGGAAAAGTTAAAAAATACAGGCTTAATCCAGTTACTTTATAGCGAGTAATTTGCCGTCACCACCCACCTGATTAGGACAATCCGCGTCTCCACCTGGTGCCATACGGCGTCTTCATACAGCAGATATACAGCCCGGAGGATGACCTGATACCGTCGCATATCGCTTCACAAAATCCATTCTGGCGAGGTTGATAATTGGAACCGGCAACCGGCCCCAGCTTTTCCTGACTTTCGTCAGGACAGGCGCTGGGGCAAGTTCTTGGGCGGTTCACCTCAGATTCGACGTGTCGGAGGAAGCCCCCGAACAGGCAGTCCGCCAGCCCGGGAATGGCACACTATGAAGCTTCCTCAAATCTGCTCATACAATCTCTGTAATATACAAACCAATGCAGAGGAAATCAACTTGAACCCGATGTCGTGAACCGTGACCTCAAGGCATATTGAACTTCCTCTCCAGCTACTTGACAATCCGTTGAAACACTTATATAATGTTAAGGTTACAGCTAATCTCAATTAATGACTGTGATTGATGTCATGTTGAGGGCGTTGAAAAACTACAGTAGCGTGCCGGCATCCCGAAATGTCGGGACGAGGTAATCTCTAAGGTCCTGATAATATTGGAGATTGCTTCGTCCGGCAGTTGCCTGACTCGCAATTACATAACTCATTTTCCCAATTCCAGGACACCCTGTTTCGTAGATAACTCCATACCGCTGGTGACAACAGAACGAATTGTGACGCTTTCTTACCGCGTTGACCACGACTATCGACGGCGGTGGATCCACCAACCAGCTAAAAAAAGCTCAAGAATGGAGGTTTCAAATGACACTGGCTAAGAATTTCATGCCGCTGGTTATCATCCTGTTTTGCGGCACCACCATAATAGCGGCTCCGGGCATCCTTGAGGACATCAGGGCTTCAGCGAACAGGCCTGATGAAGTTATCGCGGTTGATGCCCCGTTCACCCTCACACCGGCCAGGGACGATTTCTATTACGACACACTCTTCTATGAATATGGCTTCGAGGAGGGGTGGGATGAGTGGACACGCGAGGCGTTGAACGATGACGACCGCTACTGGCACCCGTCAGAGGAGCACGCCTTCGAGGAGGGCTCGAGCTGGTGGTGCTCCGACGAGGATATGCACGGTTATAATAACCACTGGATGCAACACCTGACAACCCCTCTGATAGACCTGAGCGACCTGGAGGGGATCCGGCTACGCTTTGTGCTCTTCCACGGTATCGAGG
>MWJR01000080.1 GCA_002127415.1 Calditrichaeota bacterium AABM5.125.24 | reverse complement strand
GGTGCAGACTGACCAGAGCGGATATCCGCTGATTACGGAAGTGATACAACGGCAGCAGCATCCGTCCGTGCCAGGGCGCAAGGATCACGCCTGCCCTAGGGGAGCTCGCCGCACGCAGGTGCTCCTCGCCATCAAGCCTGTATCGGCAGGCTGCCCCCAGTAGCCGTATCAGGCACGGTCCCAGCAGTCCGGCCAGCGCAAACAGCAGCCGATCCTTCGCAGTAAAAGTCCGTGCACCCATTCGTCAGCATACCGGACTACGTTACAGCCCGGGGCTCCTGCCCATCAGGAGATAGATCCTTTAAACCCGCCTCCTGAGCCGGAACCAGCGGCCTTATCGGTAACGTGACCGTGAACCGACTGCCCTCGCCCGACCTGGATTCCACCCGAATATCGCCCTTATGCAGATCGACCGCCTTCTTAACCAGCGCTAATCCTAACCCGGTTCCTTCGGCACGGGTGGTAAAGAACGGGTTAAACAGCTTGTGCAGATTCTCGTCCGGGATGCCGCAGCCGTTGTCGGCAACCTCGACGCGCACCTGGTTGTTCAGCATCATCCAATCCAGTCGGAACTTAACCCGGCCCTCACTTCCGACAGCCTGGATCGCATTACGACCGAAGTTAGTGAAGATCATCTTCAACAGCGCTTCATCGGCCAGCAGGGTAACGTTCTCTTCCGGCATCCGTGCGGATACCTCCACCTGCAGCTCCTTGCTGTGAACCTCAGCATCCAGCAGCTGCACGATGTCGGTTAATACTCTCTTCAGGTCAATGGACTCACGCTTGATCTCGGTTCGCCGGGTCAGGAACAGAAGGTTGTTGGCCACGCGCTCGAGGTTGTGAACACCCTGTATAACCTTGTTGACCAGCTTCTGCCGCTTGGGGTCGTCCGCCAGCTCCTCCTTCAGGATGGCGGCGAAACCGCCGATGCCTGCCAGGGGATTGCGCAGCTCGTGAGCCACAGCGGCCGCCATTTCACCCAGGGCCGAGAGGGTCTTCTGCTGCTCGAAACGCTGCTCCAGACTGCGGAGGGTCGATACATCGTCGAACACCTCCACCACACCGATCCTGTCCCCAAGCGAATCGACCACCCAGGTCGTTCCCACCTGAACCTGCAAACCTTTACCGGGCAGGCGCTTTTCAACGCTGCGCAGTTCCGGGCCGTGCCTGAGGGTATGAAGAGCGCCCGAGTCGACTTCGGCATCCCCCATCACCTCCTCGTAGGTCCTTCCGATAGCCGATTCAGCCGTCAGACCGGTCATCTCGGCGGCGGTGCGGTTGAAGATGGTAATCTGCCCCTCGAGATCGACCGCCACCACCCCCGACGAGATGCTCTCGAGCAGGCTGTTCAGATACTTTGACAGCCGGTCGAGGTCGCGTAGACGGCTGTAAAGCAGACGGTCCTTCTCCTCGAGCTGGAGGGTCAGATCCTCGATGCGCTTCTCCAGGCGGCGATAGGCTACATTGAGGGTGGAGGTAGCTTCGGTGAAATAGCGAAAGGCGTTGACAAGGGCGTCAATCTCGCCTTCCTGACCTTTATGACCCGCCTTTGACTCGTCCATTACCGTTGGTTGATAAGTGTGCAAGTTCTCAAGTCATAAGTCATAATTCTGAACTTGATTACTTGGTAACTTGTGACTTGCGACTTGCGACTTGCGACTTGCGACTTGCGACTTAGCTAAAGCATTGTAAATCGTAATGCAATATAG
>MWJR01000044.1 GCA_002127415.1 Calditrichaeota bacterium AABM5.125.24 | reverse complement strand
AGCGGCGCTGAACTTGCCGGAACCGTCGAACTCACCTTCACCGCCTACGATGAAGGCGGCATCAGCCGACTGAACATATACCGCAACGGCTTCTCCCCCCCTGACTGGAGCATACCCGCCAGCCAAGACACACTATACACCGTATCCTGGGACACCCGCGAGGTCGATGACGACGTTTATATCCTCGAGGCTCGTGCGTGGGATGAAACCGGCAACATTGGGATAAGTCCATCTCTGGTTGTCAGAATTAAGAACAACCCTGATCCTCCACCGGAGGATCACACCCCGCCGGTGGTGGTCTGGCGGTCGCCGGAACCGGGCTCCGAGGTCGAGGGAACGGTCGAGCTGCGCTTCGATGCTTTGGATGACGACGCGGTGGACAGTGTGAAGGTATATATCAACGGACCTTCGTCCATCGTTTTCAACATACACGGACACCCGGAAGTCGGCTATTCTCTGCTCTGGGCTACAGTTAACTTTGAGGACGGAACATACTATATTGATGTAAGGGCCTGGGACCCCGGCGGCAACATCGGCCTCAGTGACCCGATTTCGCTGACAGTCCAGAACAACCGCCCCCGCGTAACCTGGGTGCCGGATGACTTCGGCACCATTCAGGATGCGATAAACGCTTCACAAGACGGGGATACGGTCAGGGTCAGGCCGGGAATCTACCGTGAAGGCCTGCGGTTAATGGGTAAGAACATATGGTTGGAAAGCGAGAGAGGACCCGAGATAACCAGAATTAATGCAAGAGGATGGAATGATGGAATATCAATTGCCGATAGGGAAGATTACACTAGAACCACTGTTCGTGGATTCACTATTTATAGTGAATATCAGGGGATCCGAATTTATGAATTCAGCGGTGTAACTATATATAATTGTATATTTATAAATATTTTAGGGGTTAATGAATTTAATGGTGTTTGGTTTGCTGGTGGTCGCGGTTATATATATAACTGTGTCTTTGATCGCTGTTATGATGGAATTGTTGGTGGATATAGTGTTGGTGAATTCAAAAGCTCTATATTCATAAGATGTTATGCCACTGGATATTTTCATTTTGCAAGATGGGAGAACTGGATTACTTATGGGTGGAACTTATTCTGGGATAATGAACGTGATTACAGTCCAATAGATATACCCCATTTTGGTGATGTTTTCGCTGACCCTTTATTTATAGAAGATTCATACGTTTTATCGAATAATTCACCAGCCATTGATGCAGGTGATCCAGAAATTTATGATCTTGACGGTTCGAGATCTGACATTGGGGTCCATGGAGGACCCTATGCATACATAACAAACTAATTGAAAGGAGATGCAAAATGGCATCATGGAGCAATTCAACAGGTGGTCAGTTTGATCATCACATGGAGTCGTCGGAAGGTTATCACCTTCACGTGACCGACGCCAACGAGGACGACGCGGCGCTTTACGCCAAGAACTCAAAGGATCCATCAGATGATCCGCAAGAGCTTAACGCCCGAGCCCTGAAAGTCGATGGGATGGCTGAGATTATCGCCAACGTTTTCGAGCAGGCTCCGGGGTCAACCGGCCTGCTGGTGAGCAACGCCAGCAGGAATCCCTTCGGTCGTGCATTGAAGGTGCAGACGCCGTTCGAAGGCGATCCACCGGCAACGTGGGTGGCCTGTCCAGCTCGCTGGACAGGTTTATCATATCGCCACTCGGTAAAGCAATACCCATTACAGTTTTAGGA
>MWJR01000329.1 GCA_002127415.1 Calditrichaeota bacterium AABM5.125.24 | reverse complement strand
TAAACGCCGACCTACGTCGGAATGACAGTCCGGCAGCTGCCGGATCAATGTCAACTATAAAATGCCCCCCTTAATATGATGGTAGGGGCGCGATTCATCGCGCCCGACATGGGCGTCATAAGCTTGTCCCTGCGAAAGCAGGGATGCCGCCCCTACCTAAAATTGTCATGCTATATCCGGCGATTGACGGATGAAGCATCTCAGATGTCAGATTCTTCACTGCGTTCAGATAGCGGGAACTTTTCTTTTCACAGAAGAATGACACCACAACGGGCGCACGGCCCCCGGATCGAGGTCCGGGGCAAGCCTGCACCCCTACCTGTTCGGTGCGCGACGCAGTATGGCACCCGAAGCGAACCCGGCGCCGAAGGCCACATCCGCCTCCAGGGCTCCCGGCCGCCTGGCCCACTGTTCGACATAAGCGATGGGTATTGAGGCCGCCGAGGTGTTGCCGTAGTTGACTATACCGTCGGAATAGACCTGATCCGGGGTGAGATTCAGCCCCTCACCCACCGCGGTTACTATGCGCAGATTTGCCTGGTGCGGGATGACATACTCGATATCGCTCACATTGAGGGGCGAGTCACTTAGTTGGTTGTATCTGTCAATAACAGCCTTAATGTCCGAAATCATCGAGCGGACCGCCACCACGAACACCTTGGGCCCCGCCATCCTCAGGAACGGATATGGAATTCCGTTGTGGAGCTTGAACCGCATAGCTTCCGTATCTTCAAGCGGCACCGACAGGATCTCGTCGAGATAGAGCAGATCGGCATACCTCCCCTCCGACCTGGTGTAGGTGGCGAGTATCTCCCCCGATTCCACCGGTCCGACCACAGCCGCACCGGCACCGTCACCGAACAGAACACAGGTTGAACGGTCTGAATAATCGGCCACCAGCGACAGTCCATCCACCCCGATGGCAAGCCCGTATGAGGTCTGCCCCGTCAGGATCCAATCGGTAAACATCCGGTTGTAGATCTCTTCGACCGAAAAGATGAAGCCGGAACAGCCGGCTGATATATCGGAGGCGCTGATGGCCGGGATGCCGAGCTCCTCCTGAACCAGCGCGGCCAGACTCGGGAATCGCAGATGGGTGTTGACGCCGGCCCGGATGCAGCTTATGCGCGAGGCCTCGATGCCGGCGTGTTCGAGCGCCGCGCGCGCCGCTGCGGTCGCCATAGAGACCACCGACTCTCCGGGGCTCATAATCCGCCTGGTTCGGATGCCGGTCCGCTGGACGATCCACTCATCCGAAGTGTCAACCATCTTCTCCAGATGAGCATTGGTCAGAACATTACTCGGCAGATAACGTCCCACCCCCAGGTAACCGATCTTTATCCGTTCAGGCATCTGCTGCCCATCACCTTCCAATTCATGATACAGACTATAATCCTTATAGAGGCCGACCCGGGAACCGCCTGATTGCTTCGCTTTGCCCGCAATGACATCTAATTGAATTTACCGCTAAACCGAAAATATACAGTTAAATATACAGAGATAAAAGCCTTGATATAATATTATCAGATTGCCGGCTACTATAACATAGCCTGAAAGTTTTTCATATTCAGTAATGTAATCGGGCTTGAGACAGCCCCAACTACGGACTTTTACGATACGCGCTCTTCCGCAACTAAGCACCAGATCCCCCCTAACCTCCCTTATTACTAATCAGGGCACTTTATTGTAGACACTTGTCGGACCGGCGAAGCATGCCCCTGCGCCTGTCCCTGCGAAGGCA
>MWJR01000189.1 GCA_002127415.1 Calditrichaeota bacterium AABM5.125.24 | reverse complement strand
GGGTTGCACTCGGAGTGCAACAGCGCCACGTCAAGATCATACTCCATCGCCTCTTCGATGTTCAGCTCTCCGACATAGGGCAGGAAATCTGTGGCGGTGAAAGTGAATTCGTATTCACCCGGCGGCAGATCTGTGAACTCGTATGCGCCTCCCTCATCGGAGAAACGTGTGATGATGTAGTAATCGAGATCGACTCTGGCCCCTGCCACCGTATTCTGGTTGGCCGCGTCGGTGACGACTCCGAGGACGTCAGCGGTGGGTGATTCGAGCGACATCACCGCTGCTATTTCGATCCTCTGCCGTTCAGAATCATCGAGTTCAATCCGAACCAGAAGATCGTATAACCCGGCCTCCATTTCAATGGGTTCAAAGGTGACATCGATGGTTTCATCCTCATTGGACGCGATTACCCCCCGATCAGGCTCCATTAGCAACCATTTGGGCTCGTTGATGCCATCGTCAACGATACGGGCCATCGCTTCGAATTCATTACCGGTCCAGAGGTTCTGCCCATCGTGAGCGATACCCATGGACCTGACATCGGTCTCTACATCAAAATGTTGAACCTCCTCCCAGTTCCACTCTTCATCGATGCTAAGCTGCCATGCAATAGAGTGACTGTCTTCAAGGACAAAAATGTGTCCGAGCCAGAGATGCCCCTCTTCGTGCTCCGGGACCCAACAGATACGCCCGCGAAAATCAACAGGGTCCCCTTCTTGCACAAGCACACTCTCGATGAGGCCTACCTGGTTGAAATCGTCGTTGATATCAAGAACGTGGATGTTGACAGTCGTGTAACTGAGAACGTATAGCAAGCCCTCTTCCTGGTCGGCGGCGCATGCCATAACAGAGTTGCCTTCGTAACCGACAGCTCCGAGGTTCTCCCCTTCTACGTTATAACGGTGAATTTGATTTTGCGACCATACCGAGCAGTAGATAACACCATCACAATAGGTGCCGCCAATGATGAGTTGGGGGACCTCCCAGTCGTTAACGATGTCGGTGATTTCCGCACCGTTCCACTCATAGCCGGTAATGAATCCTGGAGGCTCTGCTTGATTAAGATGGGTAACCCACATCACCCCGTTCTCCTGATCGAAACCCATACCCAGGTTACCGACATGCTCCAGCTCCACTTCCTGGAGCGTTTCCCCGGGCTCATCCCGGCGGGGACCGATGCGGAGCTCCTTCCATTCGCGATCCACCATCCTGGAACGGATCCTGTAGGCGACCTCTTCATCCCCTTCGTTGCTGAGGATCATCTCGGTCTCGATCACATCACCCGAATCGACCCCTACCGAAAAGCCGATCGGATCCACGGTCACCTCGCCGAATGCGAACCGGCCCGATATAAGGCAGATCGTCGGCACGACAGTCAATAAAACTGTTCGATAAAAGCGCATTGAAATCTCCAATTTAACCGGAAGCAAGATGACCTGATGCCCGCGTCACCTCGCCTGTCTTCACTTCAGAGTTGGTTTATCAGGATAAATCATAATATGGGCGGCTGGCAGGAAGCTCGCAGTGCGGTCAGTCACATCCGGCAACCAGCTTTCAGTTGCAGAAATAGCGAAAGATACGATTGCCTGCTGAAAGTCCTATACTGTGTATGCAGAACATGAAGTGCGGATCAACACCCTCGATAAGATAACCAGGTTAATCCGTAAAGTCAAGCGGGGGGAAGCGGGTAGTGTCCAGGAATAATTGAGATGGGGTAGTCGCGGTTGTCCTCAACCGTGACACAGTCGGGGCTGAGACAGCCC
>MWJR01000132.1 GCA_002127415.1 Calditrichaeota bacterium AABM5.125.24 | reverse complement strand
CTCAGCAAGCTGTCCGGGCCACCCTCAGCAAGCTGTCCGAGCCACCCTCAGCAAGCTGTCCGAGCCACCCGTGAATTACAAGCCACTAAATCCACTCCAGCCTCTCCAGCGTCCTCTCCGTCCTGACGTTGCCGGTGTTGAGCGTGGATGCGGGCTCGAACAGCAACACCTGAACCTCCTCTTCGGCGACAGGGCGGTGCTCGATGCCGCGCGGGACGATGAAGAACTCGCCCTCCTCGAGCTCAACCGTCCTGCCGGGCAGCTCCAGCCGGAAGCGCCCCTTGACCACAAGGAACATCTCGTCTTCACCCGCGTGATGATGCCGGTCATAGGCGCCCTTTAACTTCACCACCTTGACGAACTGCCCGTTCAGCTCGCCGACGATGCGCGGCACCCAGTGGTCGTCGAACAGGGACATCTTTTCGGCTATGTTTATCTTCTCCAATATATCCTTCCTCGTATTAACTGCAAGGTTTTGAAACCCGGTTTGCATGCAAACCGGGCCACCCAACGGAATAAACATATCCTGCTAATTCATAGCGCCCTCAGACTGTCCACCAGATCGTAGTATTCCTTCGCCAAATCGTGATCAAGAATCTTGAGGTGTGACACGGCATCCAGCTCACTCCAGGCCTGCTTTATTCTGCCCTGTGAGAGGTAAACCCTCGCCAGGGCGATTCGGGCCGTTATCAGATCCGGATTCAAGGCGATAGCCTTCTGCAGCGCGGCCAGCGCCTCCTCCGGACTGGCGAGGGCAACGTATGTTCGCCCGAGGTGCAGGTAGAGATCCGGCTCGTCTATCCCTGCCGCCTCGGCCTCGGTAAGCAGCCGCAGCGCCGTCGTCAGGTTGCCCACCTCAAGTTGCAGATGCCCCAGACGGAGCTTGTCCTCCGGCAAGGTTTCGAAGCGCAGCCTGCCATAACGACCGTAGGCTTCGAGAGCCTCCTCCCATTCCCCTCGCCCGGTCAGCGAGTCCATCTCCACACGGACCCGGTCCAGCACCTCACCCTGAACAGGCGGTTCGGGCGATACCCGCCTGAGTAGCTGTTCGGCCTCCTCCCGCCGCCCGCTGGCGTTGTAGATACGCGCCAGCAGTTGCGCGGTCGGGGCATTCATCGAGTCGATCTCCATCGCCGTATCAGCGTAGTATTCAGACGAATCAGCGCCGCCGAGCTGCCAGTGGATGAAGGCGATGTTGTGCAGGACCAGCGGATCCCCCGGACTTTCAGCCGCATTGATCTGCTTGAACAGCCGGAGCGCCTCCTCCAGACTCCCCGCCTGATAAGCACCCTGAGCCTGTATCATCAGACTGACCCGCGTGGTCTCAGCAGCGGCGCTGGCCGAGTCCCATCCTGCCATAGAGAACTCCCTCATCGCCGCACCGAACCTCCCCTCATCCAGCAGGGCATAGGCCTCCCGCAGCGCCTCACCGCGCACGAGCTTCAGGATGGTCTCCGGTTCCTCCAGCCCCACCCACCTGCCGATCTCGATCGCCTTATCCTCCATCCCCGCCCGGTAATAGCCTTCAGCCTGCCTGAGCAGCCCTTCGGCGAAGTAGGGATCGATATCCAGCACCTCCTGAAAGCGGTCGATAGCCTCAATGTAACGCCCCTGTTTCATCATGGTGTTGCCGAGGTTGAACCAGTCCATACGGGGGTTCTCGCCGTCGATGATGAAGTCGGTGCGCCAGTTGGTGAGCGGCATAAACAGCAGCCCCAGCGCCACCAACCTCATCGCCGGCTCGAACCGGCGCGCCTTAAACC
>MWJR01000328.1 GCA_002127415.1 Calditrichaeota bacterium AABM5.125.24 | reverse complement strand
AGTTCCCCCCCTGCTATTGCAGGGGGGGAGTAAGGGGGGGTCTGAAAGTGTAAGCTATTACCTGCACCCCTTAATAAATATTGTCCCTTTTTACATTCCAAACCGAGTTATTACAGCTTTATAGAAATTAACCAGATCATCGAGGTTGTTGGTGAGGATTGATTTCAATACCGGGATATTCAGAGCCTCATAATTATGAACTGCAATGTTCCTGAACCCTACCATTGCTTTTAGCTTCCCCGCCAGGCTGACATCGATCGCGCCGTTCTGGGACAGAAGGTCAAAATTTGCCTTTAATGAATCGGGCAGACCCCAACCATGCGCAGCGACTATGTGGGCGGCAATATCTATGGTTGCCTGGACAGCGCGCTGGAGGTTAATGACAAATATGTCCTGGACATCCAGGTCGCTCAGGCGCTCTGGATCACCACCGGTAGTGTCGCGGATCCTCTTCAGACAGCGCTGGATGATGGCGGTCTTGGCCTGCAGGATGTCGGGCTCAACCATCCTTCATCTCCCGCAGCAGGTTGTCCTCAATCGGCCTGCGAACCATCTTTAGATCGAAGTATTTACTCAGCGCGATGATGACAAACTCTGCCAGAGCGATGTGGTCCTCAATTAACAGTGGACTGCCATATTTGATCACCTGTCGACAGAGAACAGGCGATGCGTCATTCAGCGAAACCAGATCGACCCTTCGGCCGGCGATGCCACTTAGGTCATCCTGAATGTCAAGTAATACTAAGGGGTCTGGCGGCTCCCGGAACAGCACTGCCAGGTCGATGTCACTCTCCGGATGGGAGTATCCTTGATTTTGTGAGCCGAATAGATAGACCGCCGAGACCGAATGCCCGGTCCTGAGACACTCAATTAACCTGTCGGATATTTTACTGTCAAAGGATAGAGTCACAATCTTTTGTTAATAATCGAAAACCTGTCTCAAAATGTCGTTCCCGCGGAACAGGGTGTCCGACAATATTGTCATTGCGAGGCGCGCAGCGCCGAAACAATCTCTATTATATTGGAAACACAGAGGATTGCTTCGCTTTGCTCGCAATGACAAGTATTAATTGTACCTTTAGTAACTCTTAATTCTATTCCCCCGTCTCAGCCACAACCTCAATCTGATGCACCCGCTCCTTGAACAGCTTCGGGTGCTTCTTGGCCAGCCAGCGGTGCCGTTCGGCGTGGCAGGACAGAATCAGCACCTGGTGACTGCGGGAGAGCATATCGAGGAAGAATGTCATCCCGGTGAGGAACTTATCGTCGTCGGCCGACGAGAGCGGCTCGTCGAGGACTATCGGGATGGGTCCTCTGGCGCCGCGAGCCAGATATGTCGATATGCCGAGCCGCGCTGCCAGAAAGATCTCGTCGCGCGCGCCCGAGGATAGGATGGTTTCAACCTCGCTGGAGCTGATGACCCGATCCTGCTGCCGGTCGTGGATGCTGAAGGTGAGGTCTTCGTTGAAATTGAGCTGGTCATAGCGGGGGTTGAGCGCCTGCAGGAAGGGAACAGCCCCCCGGCTCAGCCCGTCGGCCCACGAGCGATAGACCTCACGTGATATGTCCCCCATAATCCTGATGGAGGTCTCGACCTCCGAGCGGAAGGTCTCGGCGCGATGAAGGGCCTCTTCCAGCTCGGTCAGTCTCTTGTGTAATTCCGGATAGTTCGACCCGAACCGGTCGTAGGTGGTGCCGATCTTGCGGTTGATCTCGCTCCGTTCATTGATTAACCGCTCAATCTCGCTGATTCCCCGTTCAGCCC
>MWJR01000326.1 GCA_002127415.1 Calditrichaeota bacterium AABM5.125.24 | reverse complement strand
CAGCCCCGAATTCGTCTGGATACCGGCCCCCTGCTTTCGCAGGGGCATGCTTCGCCGGTCCGACAAGTGTCTACAATTAAGTGCCCTGATTAATATCAACTCTCCAATTAACGTTGAAAATTAATTTTAGCAACTTATAAATTTCAGGCGGTTCTACTACAGGTACAAGCTGATCCAGTTTCATCCTGTAAGTCCTTACAAATTCGACCTTAGAAACCCAGAAAAAGGTCTTATTTTCTATATGGTCAAAATTCGGTGACGATATTATAAATCTGCCTTTGTTGGCATAAGTCCATTCAGCGTCGCTAGAACCAAAGGCTCTTTCCAGATCAGTTAAAGTCTCTGATATTTTAGGGTCGTCAAAATAAGTTTTAAACTTAGTTTTGAGCTGACCCCGCACATCATATCTGTAATATATGGAGTTTCTATCGTTCAGGTTAAAAAACCTTAAATTTGCTTTGTTTATGACGTACTCTATGAATTCATTGGAGCGTTCCTCCTTCGTAAAGTCTAAATAAGAACGAAAATTATCAATTGTATCATAAACAGAAAACGTGGGATTGGATCTAAGCCGTGAAACCGCAGATTCTCTCAGAACTCCGTCATTGACTAAGAACGCAGTTTTCATATCTGTAAATTCACTATTATTATTGCAAGAATTACAAAAATTCACAACCGTTTCTAAAATGAGGCAATCCCTGAATCCCTTTTCGTATTTGATATTACCATTCTTTGCTTCGAACGTCTCTTCACGCCATATGGACTTTCTGACTACTGCTGACCAATCTATCTCATCTACCGGTAATGGAAGTAATTTACCTCTAAGTGACCGCAACCACTTATTAAACTTGGTATTAAGTTGTCTCTTGATTTTGCTAGCGTCAATAGATTTATAATATTTAAATCCTGTTATTCTTGTTATTTTCTCCAAAGATTCTTTTACTCTTTTACTTGCTTCATATGCACTTTTAAAACAACGAAAAAGTATCTCTCCCTTAACGACAACGGGTACTAAAAGCTTAAAATCATATTCTCTGCCATATGATTCCCAGAATTCATTGAAAGACCGATTCACGAGGAAAGTTTTGTCGTCGCTGTAAAGAACACTAGTATCTGGTATAACTATGTGTCTGGGTGGCACACGTATATGAAAGGTTGTCATTTAGTTATGCTCCTTATTAAAAGTTTGGTTGCGGCTTCATACTCTATCACTTCTAGCCCGCTTCATCGCGACTTTGATGTAATCGGTCAGCATTGGGGTTTCCTCTACTTGGTTGATTCCCATTCTTTATCCGAAATGCCAGCTTGACGAAGAATCCTCTTCAGTAGTCCGACTGGTATATCGCCCCTATGGGGATTTGGTAGAGCGA
Source organism: Calditrichaeota bacterium AABM5.125.24 (assembly GCA_002127415.1). GTDB lineage: Bacteria > Electryoneota > AABM5-125-24 > Hatepunaeales > Hatepunaeaceae > AABM5-125-24. Next base: position 420 of record MWJR01000326.1, on the reverse strand, counting down.
TTCGAATGCCATCTTTTGGGCGACGCATCTGCTCGTGACGCCGACCGGAAAACGGGCCGTCGAAGCCGAAAAGCCTCAAGCGACGGATCAAATCTCTACGGCTAATCGGCTTCAACAGGTTCCTTCTTTAGCGTTAGGTTTAGATCCAAACCATCGAGTATCGGCAGCGGGTCTCCGAATTTCACTCCCAGGAGTATCCACTCCTCCACCACCTCCTCCAGCTCGTCGCGACAGGCCTCCAGTGTCGGCGCGTTGGCCCAGACGCCGCGCAATTCGGGAATTTCCCCGTAGAAGGTGCCGTCGTCCTCGAGGATTTCGTATTTCGCCCGCTTCATCGCGGCTTTGATGTAGTCGGTCAGCATTGGGCCTCCGTTCTTAACTCGCAACCCCCCTTATCTCTGTCTCTTATACACATCTCCG
>MWJR01000325.1 GCA_002127415.1 Calditrichaeota bacterium AABM5.125.24 | reverse complement strand
AACCCCCCCTTACTTCCCCCCTTCTATTGAAGGGGGGATAAGCAGGAGCTGTCTTTAGTGACTGTCAACTATAAAATATTCTGAGTAATACCTGCACCCCTTAATAGTAGACATCAAATCGATTCACTTTGAAGGAGGACGGGGCTCCGCACCCGTCCATCAACTGTTCGAGTATCCGCAGGGACAGGTCTGGAGACCTGTCCTCCTAAGCGAATGTGCACAATATTCCGCCCCCATTGATAATAGCACCCATGAGTAACTAAACTACCGAGCTGACAATCCAGTCTGTCAATCTGTCGAAATGCTTTTTCATTTCGTTTGAGCCTTCTATGAGGAGATGGCCTTTTGAATACTCTTCTGCCGCCAGTCTGTCATACGGAATCTTCTCAATGATTGTTATGTCTTGATGGCGACAGAAATCCTCAACACGCTCGTCCCCGATGTCGCAGCGGTTTATTACAACTCCGAAAGGGATTGACAGCTCCCTGATGGTTTCGACCGCAAGCTGGAGGTCGTTCAGCCCGAACGGGGTGGGTTCTGTTGCCAGCACGACGTAATCTGCACCGCGAACAGCCTCAATCATCGGGCAGGATGTCCCCGGAGGTGCATCAATAAACACTGTGGTATCAGCCGGCATATCAGACTTCACGGCCCTGATAAGGGGAGGCGACTGAGCTTCGCCGATCCGCAGACGACCCCCAACGTATCTTACGGCTCCGGCAGCCCCGACTTCAACCGTGCCGATCTCGCGGTCAGTCTCCTTTATGGCATGCCGCGAACAGACCAGGCTGCACCCGCCACAACCGTGACAGAGCTCAGGGAATGTCAGAACCCCCCCTTTGATAACCAGGATTGCGCTGAACTGACAGATTTCTCCACAGTCGCCGCAGCCATCACAGAGGCCCATATCTACCTCAGGAACCGGCACGCCGACTTTGCGGGTGTGCCTGATCTCAGGTTTAAGGAATATGTGACCGTTTGGCGCTTCGACATCACAGTCCAGGTAGGTCGTCGGGTTGCCCCTGGAGGCGAGCAGGACGGCGAGGTTCACCGCAATCGTGGTTTTTCCGGTCCCGCCCTTACCACTGGCTACGGCAATCTTCATCGGAGGCTGACCGGCTGGCGGGTCACTTCCGGGTCATATACGACCCGCACTTCGGACACTTGATCTCCATACAGGGGACCCTCCTCTGGTGAGGCGCTGTAGCCCCGCACTGAGGGCATACACATTCACCGGCGGGCCCCAGACCGAAGCCGCCCCCTCCTCCACGACCGCCACCACCGCCCCTTCCGCCACCGGGACCGCCACCCATTCCACCACCGGAGCCGCCGCCCGATCCAGCCCCTCCGCCCCCTTTGCCTTTTCCGTCAATCCTTTGCTGCATATTATATCCTCCTGTTAATCTATCATTTAATATTGAGAGTTTTAACCAAGTAATGATTTTCTTGTTGTAGTCGGGGCTGTCCCCAACCCCGACTACAGGTCATCGAATACGTTTATTTTGGCAACTAAGTCTAGTCAACGGGCAATCTTATTATTCATTCCCCAGGTCCTTCCAGCCTCGTCCCGACGCCCCCCAGGATACAATTCTCGCCGTAAGCCTCAAGGAACAGCTCGCGAGCCCTATCTCCCGTGCAGTGACAGGGACAGACTTTATCGACATCAAGTCTTTTGAAGTTGTCAACGATCTTCTGCACGACCGCATTCGATTCGCCGCTCAGGTGAAAACCGCCCATAACCAGATAGACATCCCCGCTTGTCTTCCTGGCCTCCTTCACGATCTTTACAATCCC
>MWJR01000324.1 GCA_002127415.1 Calditrichaeota bacterium AABM5.125.24 | reverse complement strand
AAATGTTACGCCTTTTCTGGGTTCCAGCCCCTGCTTCCGCAGGGACATGCTTTCGCTGGAACGACGATAGAGATTATTCGCAATTATTTATGACGCTCTGTATAATTACCCCCCTTAATGTGTCACCTGACATGCCAGAAAGCCGGTCTATAACTGTTCCAGTTTAATCGACTTGGGGTGGAAGCCGAATTTCATGTAAAAATCGAATGCCCGTTCGTTACCCACGGCTACAATCAGTATTTTGCTGTCCACATTTTCACTATCCATCCAATCAAGGGCTTTCTGCATAAGGTTCTCACCGATGCTCGAATTTCGATAGTCCGGTTCAATATAGATTGATTCTATCTCTCCCCCCTTACCTCTGATGTTGCAGACTATGGTGCTGAGGCAATACCCGACAAATTGATCCTTATCCAGGTCTTTCGCCAGATCGACCCTTAAGGATTTGCCTCTGGACTTCTGAAGTAATACGACCTTCCTGTGCTCAAAAGTGAATGTGGAGAATTGTTCAGAAAAATATGTTGAGGAGTCGGTATGATGTTCGTTAAGCTTCTCCCATAACGGCGCAACCCGATCTAATAACTCTTCATTCCCCTCCATATATTCTATTTCTGGCATGATTACTTTTATTAATCAAACATACCACTTATCTCCTGTCCGCACTGGCACCGGCCATCCTTCAGGTTCATACTGATGACGCTGTGCCAGCCCCGCTCGATCAGCTTCCGCCCGCAGTCTGGACAGTATGTCGTCTGGCCGTCGGTGTCATAAACATTGCCGACATAGACATATTTTATCCCTTTTTCTATTGCGAGTTTCCTGGCTCTGGTCAGGGTCTCAGGCGGGGTGGGAGGTGTGTCAGTCATTTTGAAATCGGGGTGGAAGGACGTGAAGTGCAGCGGAACGTCATCGCCGCAGTTGTCCAATATCCAATCCACCATCTGACCGATCTCTTCCGTGTTGTCGTTGTGACCGGGAATGATAAGGGTGGTTATCTCGACCCACACGTCAGTTTCGTTCACAAGCCATCTGATCGTGTCCAGCACCTCAGCCAGGTGAGCGAAGGTGAGCTTGAGATAGAATTCGTCAGTGAATGCCTTCAGGTCTATGTTGGCTGCGTCGATATGATGAAAAATTTCCTCCCGAGCTTCAGAGGTTATATATCCGTTGGTCACCATAACATTCTTTATTCCTCTTTCCCTCGCCAGTTTCGCAACATCAATGAGGAACTCACCGAAAATTATAGGTTCGTTATAAGTATAAGCGATGCTCGGACAGTTGTGCTTCAGGGCCAGTTGAACAATTTGCTCCGGTGTTGCCTTAACCGAGCGGATTTCATCCAACCTGGCCTTGGACATATCCCAGTTCTGGCAGAAGCGGCATCCGAGGTTGCAGCCCGCAGTTCCGAAGCTAAGGACCGGGGTCCCGGGCAGGAAATGGTTCAGCGGCTTCTTCTCTATCGGGTCTATGGCGAATCCGGTCGGCGTGCCGTAGGCGGTCAGATAAAGTTTACCTCCTTCGTTCCTCCTGACAAAACAGAACCCGTGTTGTCCCTCCCCGATCCTGCAGAACCTCGGGCAGAGCCTGCAGAGAACCTTGCCACTATCTAACGGCTCCCACCATTTAGCCGGGACTTTCACATCCAGAACCTATGTATGAATGGACAAAAGGAAACAGGTAGCTTAAAGATTGCTTCCCCCGAAGCTTCGGGATCGCAATGACATATTAAGGGGTTCATTTTATACTTGTATTTTATGCTTTTCGCACATGTCACTCCCGCTAAAACGGGAGGTGTGGCG
>MWJR01000032.1 GCA_002127415.1 Calditrichaeota bacterium AABM5.125.24 | reverse complement strand
AAATATAGACTCAGATCAAGGTCGGCTGAGGAGAAACCGATCAGCGCCAGGGCCGACAGCACCAGGAAAAGCGGAAGCCCTGAAATCGCTATCAGCGCCAGGCCAACAAAAAGGAAGTTCAAGTCTGACCATGTTCAGAGGACGCCCGGCTCTTGGGCGGTATCGAGGCCAGGAAGTATATCCCCATCAGGAAGAAGCCAACCGGGATTATCAGCTCGGCTGTCCACTCCGGCATAGAGTGCCCGAACAGCACCCGACCCAGCACCAGACCGGCTTCGCATTCACTGGCGATAAACCGCAGCGAAAGATAGCCCAGATAGAAGGAGCCGGCCGCGGCGACAAACATAATCACCCCGCCAACTATCGTTCTGAGGCGTCGGCCCAGGTAGTGTTCAACCATATCTATCCGGATATGCCTTCCCTCTGCTGCAGCCAGCACTCCACCCAGCAGCCCGACCCACAGCACCATCTGCCGAAGCTGCAGGTCCGCCCACGGCATCCCGATTGACAACGTCCAGCGCAGCAGTAGCTGCACCAGCGCCAGCAGAACCATCCAACTCAACAGCAGCGCCACCCCCCACTCCACCGCTCGTCGAATGACGAGAAGCAGCCTCTGGAGCAGGTTCACTCGCCCTTCCCGGTGGGCGCTCCGGTCCTGTAGTAGACCAACATCTGCCTTATCCGTTCGAGCAGGTCACGCTGATACAGCTCGTCAACCAGACGCTCGTGAACCCGGTTTCCGATGGCTCGCATCTCAAGCCGCTGGTATTCGGTAGAAGCGACGCTGACCAGACCCTCCCGGATCAGTTGCCGATAGGCTTCCCGGTTATCTTCACGCGTCTGCGCCACCAGAGCCCTCAGGTGGCGCGTGGATATTTCAAGGAGCAACTGCTGAAGCTCAGGGCTCAGCTTATCGAACATCTTCCTGTCCACCAGCACCGCGCCGATGGAGTTGGTGAACGGTATATCTGAGATGTATTTCAGCCTGATGAACCACTGCAACACCAACGCCGCCAGAGGCGCACAATAGACGGCGTCGATCAACCCGGTCTGAAGCGACAGGTGCACGTCGTTGATGGAGAGCGGAACCGGCGACTGCCCCAATTCCGCAAAGAAAGCCAGAGCCAGCGGGTCACCCTCCCACATCCAGACCTTAAGACCCTTAAGGTCGGCGGGCTCGGCCACCGGCTTATCGGACAGGAAGTAGATCCACCCCACATCAGCCCAACCCAGCAGAATGAATCCCCGTTCGGCCAGCGCACGACTGAAGTAGTCAGTCAACTGTGAAGTCACATAATCGATCTCGGCGTCATCTCTGAAAAGATACGGGAGCTCCAGGATGCGCAGTTCCGGCAGTATCTCACCCAGACCGAAGCCGGTGAAGCCGGCGCCGTTCAACTGCCCCAATCGCATCTTACGGATAACATCCTTCTCGTCACCCATAGTCATATTGGGGTAGAACTTAAAGCCGAGTTCGCCACCGCTCCGTTCGCGCAGCTCTTCGTCAATGGCGTGCATGGTCTCCATCCAGGTCGATCCCTCCGGCGCTATGGTCGCAAGCCGGATGAGCGTCATCGACCAGGCAGGAGAAGTAAAAAGTAAGAGGTAAAAAGCAAAAAGATAGAAGGTGTGTCTTTTCATCTTATCTATAGCCTCTAAAACAACTCATCAGCGCGGGCTCGAAGCGCCTCTGCTTTTCGTGCCGCTATGTTGTTCATCAACCTGAGCTCAGCCGGGCTGTCACCTGCCATGTCGATGACCTCCATCAACAGTGATTCGAACAGCTCCCGGTCGAGGGTCTGGACGGCGTATTTCTCCGCATATAGCACCTTGCCATACAGAAATCTATCCCCATCCACCTCGATGGCTCGCTCGAAATAGTCACGGGCTCGTTCTGAGTCTCCTCCCATCAGGGGCGGCAAGGATGAGTAGTATGAACCGAAGAACCACAAGGGGCCGGAGTAATAGAAATTAGGATCCCTATCGAGAACCCACTGCATCAGGACCGTAGCCCGCGGGAACTCGGCCAGGGCCCTCGGGGAGGAACGCTCAAGGCCTATCCGGCCTCCCCAGGCCACGGCGGTCCAGTAGGCGGCGGGCAAATCGGCTGACTTCAGTTTACTAACAAGTGCGTTGAACTCCACAAACATCAAGTCACTCCGAATGAACCTGCCATCCCTCCGGGCCAGGGCTCTCAGACCGTAACCACGAGCCCGCTGGTAGAATTCACGGGCTCGTTCCGGCTCCTCGTCCTGGAGAAACATAAGCGCATATCCGGCGAACCCCTGAGCAGCCAGAACCAGCAGCTCGCGGTCCTCCGGCTTGAGTGTCAGAAATCCCTCCAGCAGCTTCAGCTCCGATTCAAGTCCTGTGCGCGCCAGTTCGATGTCTGGCTCGGCCATCAGAGCGTCGATGGCTCCCTCCATCACCGGACGCGTCGCCCACAGGACCATACCCGCCCGCGACGTGCAGCCATTCAGGACTACGACACAGAAAGTGAAAAGTGAAAAGTAAAAAGGTAAAAGGGGCATTCTGCCTTTTGCGTCTCTCATTTCAGCACCCCGGCCTGAAGCCGGTCGAAGCTGTCCTTGCCGGCCGCAAACATCATCAACGCCGGACAGGCCTCCCGCGCCAGACGTATCATCTCCACCGCGATTCCCCGAATATCCCACTGCGCATGGGAATCTTCCCGCAGTCTCGACAGATGGGTCAGCTCGCGGGCGTTGGCCTGGAACACAACCCGACGCCGATGGGCGTTGGTCAGGGCGTAAGATGCCGCCGGGGATTCCTCTTCCGGAAGCTTTGCTCGAAGTTTTTCATAAGCTTCACTCGAAATATCATTGCAGCGGTCGAACAGCTTTCGTCCACCGCATCTCTCTACATTCAGCGGGATGGATACCCCCAGCTCCGGCAGGTAATCCTGCTTGATCAGGGTAGCCAATCTATGCCTTTTGAACTGGGCAAAGGCGGCAGCACTTAATGTAACACTGAAGGTAAAAACCCCCAGCTCCATCTCGCGCTGCAGCGGTTCGTGAGCGGTAAGATACCGGTGTGCGGTGACCAGAAGGCCCCGGCACTTATCCTCATCCAGCTTATCCACCACCCTGAGGCAGTCGGAAAAGCTATCCTGACCGGTTCTGAACATTAGAGCCGCCAGAGCCATCCTCTCCCGCCCGGTCGGGGAATCAACCAAGCTCACCTCTTTCTCGTCGTCAGCGGTCGAAGATTTTTTGAGGTTCCGACCCGCATGCGCCAGCTCCCGCTCCGCGCGCAGAGCCAGCTCGCCCTGCTCGGTATAGCGTATCAGTGAAGGAACCACCCGCTTGATTACGGCAAGCATCTCCTCCCCCATCCGGCGCACTTCAGCCAGTTGTGAACGGTTGAAGGAACGTATCATCCATTCGGCGGTTCGGGCATTGACGGTAACCCCGACCTGGCTGCGACAGGACAGCGGCAGGACGTAGCGGGCATCCTCCCGGGCCCGGGTGTTGCGGTCTCGCTCAGACAGATCGGTGTGAAGCTTCTCAAGCTTACCGATAAGCTCCCGGTAGCCTGAAAACAGCTCTTCACACAGCTTCGTGAACTGTTCATCCCACCCGACCCGTCCGACCTCCTCAGGAACGATGAAGTCGCCGCCCATAGCGATATACCGCTGCGAAGCCTCGGTGTAGGAGGCCAGCCGGTGAGCCTCGAGCTCCTCCAGCGCCAATCGGGATATGCCGGTTATATCGAGGTTGAAGACCGCATGCTCGGCGACCGAGGCGTGGCCCAGACCGAACACAATCCGCTCGTTGCTTTGCCTGGCACGGGCTACGGAGCTGCGTGCATCCCGCCTGAGCCCCCCCACACCCTTGTCGCTGCGGCTGATCCTGGCGTAGGCGGCGGAGAGAGTCTCCGGGGTAAGAGGTTCATCAGCCAGACAGTCCAGCAGCTCGCTTAACACCGGAGAATCGACTGAACCGTGGCGATACTCCTCCCGAGCCCGATGAAACAGGTCTATTATCTCGGCGTCGAGGTTATATCCAGCCAGGGTTATGCGCATTTCGAGCGGTTATGCTTCAGGTTGGAGAATGGGGCTAACGGCACGTGACCTCACTGCTTCAAAATTAACCTCTATCCCTCTCTCAGGCAAGTATAATGAGGTCATCATCTCATCTGACTACCTATACTCAGTCAATATAAGCATAACGATTAACCTTGACCGAACACCGGTTTAAGGCTATATTTTATGGAGAGTTTTAACCAAGTAATGATTTTCCTGTTGTAGTCGTGGCTGTCCCCAATCCCGACAGTCGTGGTTAGGGACAACCACGACTACGATCAGTATTCTGTTAATACTATCTATTTATGATATGAATACAAAGCTTATATCACAAACCGTCATAGTTGCAGCTTTGGGCTCTATCACCAGCGGATGCCTCGAGCACACTTACCACATCAGCGTCCTGCCGGACGAGCGTGTTGAACTGCGTTACAAGGTAGCTGGCGACCGCCTGGATTTCGACGACGAACTGCAGCTACTGCCGGACTCGACAGACTGGGGACTGGAGCGGAGTGTGGAGGAACACGAGAACGAAACGGTTCACATAATCGAGGGGTCACTGCTAATCGCTCGCTACACCCAACTCGACCGGGCTCTCGACTGGCAACTGACCGAAGAGGACACCGTCTATCTGAGGCGAAGCGTCTCGCCTGAGAAGTCGTCCCAGCTCTTCGGCGTGGCCTGGCGATTCCATGGAAAGTTGCATTCCCGCTGTTTCGACGAACTATACGGCGATATCTGGGATTTCGTTCCCTCCGAGTGCCGGGCGCTCGATGATGAGGAGCAGATGGACACTATGACCGCCCACGAGATAGAGATGCTCGAGGTCAAATTCGCCCTCGGCATTCTTCAGTGGAATCGGTCGCGCTATGAACATCGTATCGACAGGGTCTGGGAGCTGGTTAAGGCCCGCGTTCCCGGGCTGCCCGATACAACTGCAATCACCTATTCTATCGTGCGCGCCGGCTGGGTGAACGATCTGCACCGCTACCTGAACAAACTCGACATGCCCGAGCCGACAACGGCCAACCTCGACTGGTGGTCCGATCTCAGACCCCTCTTCCTGGGACGTCTGGTGGACATAACCGGTCCGGGCGCTGTGGAGGTCATCAGTCGGATCAGCGATGCCGCTGAAAGGGAATATCAGATCACAAAGGACATCGAGGACGACGTATTCTGCTTCAAGCTCCACCTGCCGGGCAGGACAGTCCGGACTAACGGTTCATCAGAAGACGAAGGGTGGATCCTCTGGGAATTCACCGGTAAGGAGCTGCTCTCACAGGATGGGGTGATGTCGGCTACATCCTTCGAGCTGTCCTGGTGGCGCGCGGTATTGGCGGCATTCGCCGCGGTGCTGATCCTGAGCTGGATCAGGCGCCGGATCCGGAGAGCTCGCGGTCAGGAGAAGATTTGAATCCCGGTGAAGAGTGGGTGGAGCTGGCAATAGAGGCCGCCAGGTTGGGTGGGAAGACCCTCAAGGGCTATATCGGAGCGGTAGATCCGGTCAGTATCGAGGCCAAACGACTCGGGGATTGGGTCAGCAGCGCCGACCTCGCCTCTGAAGCCGCCATCATCAAGCTGCTGTCCCGGAAGGCACCGGGGCACGAGGTGCTGTCTGAGGAGGCCGGTCTCGTCCGCCGGGATAAACCGTCTGAGCTGAGATGGATCATCGATCCGCTGGATGGCACTACAAACTTCCTGCGAGGCTTTCCCATCTGGGCGGTGTCTGTAGCGCTTGAACACCGACCTGAAACCAATGTCAAATGGGGACAGATCGTCGCGGGTGCTATACACATCCCCCCTACCGGAGAAACCTTCTGGGCGACTGTGGGCGGTGGTGCATACGCCGATGGGATGAAGATTACAGTCGGAAACGGGCGTCCGCTTCGAGACTCTCTATTGGCCACCGGCTTTCCATTCCGCACGCGGGATATGATCGATGAGTATATAAAGCTATTTGCTGATGTCTTTCGGCGTTGTGCGGGTGTCAGGCGGGCGGGGGCCGTGGCGGTTGATCTGTGTTATACCGCCAGAGGGATATTCGATGGCTTCTGGGAGCTGGATCTGGCCCCGTGGGATTTAGCAGCCGGGGCGCTCATCATCCGGGAAGCAGGCGGGATGGTCGGCGATTTCCACGGGGACGACGATTTCCTCACAACCGGTGACATCGTCGCCGGTCATCCGACCATCTATAATGAGCTGACAGGGATTGTAAAGGGCTACTTTCCGACTAAAAGGCAGGTTGATAAATCGCCCGGGTGATTTATAACATCGCTTATAAGTTTCCTCGTATTCGGAAAGGTAGTCGGGGCTGTCTCAGCCCCGACTGTCGTGGTTGTCCCAACCACGACTACCTACTCACAGTCCGCCCGGTTCCGAGGCTTTGGAATCGGGCCATATCAATAAAAGGACAGGACTGTCCCACCTATCAGAATAGCAGCGGCAGCGTAAGAAGTCCTACTCCGAGGGTTCCTTGTCGCTCTCGCCTTTCGATTTCACGTCACCGGACTCGGTCTTCTCAACTTCCCCTTCGCGCAGACCGGATTTAAACTCCTTGACCCCCAGACCCAGCCCGCGCATTATCTCCGGGATCTTCCGCGCACCGAACAGCACCACGACTACCATCACGATAATCGCGATCTCCCACGGACCCAAACGCATCTTCACACCCAGCTAAAGAATTAAAAATTAAAAAGTAAAAATGTAAAAAACAGATTATATCGTGGCGTCAGGAGTTCCAGCCTGACAGAAAACACCTGTTCCTTCCCTGATACGATCTGAGCTAATCGAGCATCGCCGACAACTTCACCATCAGGCTGGTATCGAGATACTCGAAATCAATCGGCTTGTTGATGTAATCGGAGGCTCCAAGCTTGAGGGCTTCTCGACCGAGCTCCTCTTCCTGCAGGGCGGTGATCATAATCACCCCCACTTTGGGGTCGATCTCCTTGATATGCTTGAGCACCTCCAGACCGTTCATACCGGTCATCCGGATATCCAGAAGGGCTATGTGCGGCCGGGCGCGCTTCACAAAAAGGAGCGCATCATCCCCGTTGTCAGCGAAGAAGACCTCATAGCCCTTTTCGATCAGAAAATCGGAGATGAACTCCCCGATCTGTAGCTCATCGTCCACAACCAGGACACGAAGGGGAATGTCTTCAAGGTTTTTAAACATCGTTCTGACCGCTTTTTAACTATGTAACAGACGAAATATAAGAGATTAAATATGCAAAATCAACAGCTATTCCTCATACGATGGCGATACATCCGTCGCAGCGCGTATTCCCTCTGCCTCGTTGACCCCTATCAGCAGCGCACCACCGATGATAAAAAACAGCCCCAGCACCAGTATGGCCGGCTTGACACCGCCGACCAGCAGTATCGCACCGCCGTAAATCAAGGGACCGAATATGCTGGAGAAGCGACCGCTCACCGCATAGAAGCCGAAGAACTCCGCCGACTGCCGGGGCGGCGTGAACGAGGCCTGCATAGCTCTGGCCGCCGACTGACTCCCACCTAACACCAGTCCGGCCAGAATGCCGATTATGTAGAAGTCGGTTCGCAGGTCGATGAACCAACCGAGTGCGTAAGCCCAGATGACCACGGCCAGCCAGACCACCAGCGAGATGAGAAGCGTTCTGCGGTTGCCGATCCGGTCAGCCAGCCACCCGAAGATTAACGACCCGACCAGCGCTGTTCCCTGTATCATTATGAAATAGCCGACCAGCTCCCCCGCCGACATCCCCACCACCTCAGCCCCGAATATGGCGGCCATTATGATCACGGTTTCGATGCCGTCATTAAAGATCAGATAAGCGATCAGGAAACGAACCAGCTGCCGGTAGCGACGCATCTCTCGGAAGGTCCGACCGAGGCGCCGCCACCCTTCGGCAGTCAAGCTAACCAACGACAGCCTCTCACCCACCCGCCTACGCTCCTTTAACAAGAGCATCGTGGGCAGGGCGAACAGTCCCCACCACAGGCCCGCCACAATCAGGCAGTCTCCCACGTCGAAGGTTCCTTCCGGAAAGCCGAGCAGTTGCGGTCGCTGCAGCATAATCAGGTTCAACACCAGGCAGAGCCCCCCGCCCAGGTATCCCAGCCCCCAGGCGACCCCTGAAACCCTGCCGAAAGACTCGCGCCGGCTGACATCAACGATGAAGGCGTTGTAGAAGACATTGCCCCCGGCGAAGCCGAGGTTCGCGCATATAAAGAGCACTGCTCCCAGCCACACATCACCCGCTCCAACCCACATCAGAGATACCGTGGCAGCCACACCGAAGTAACAGTATATCACCAGGAACCGCTTGCGCCAGCCGGCCCGGTCGGCCATAGCACCTAAAAGCGGCGATGAAACCGCCACTATAGCCGTTGAAAGTGCGACCAGGAAGCTCCATAGCGCCGCGCCCGGCATCCTGAACTCTACCCCAAACAGTTGAAGCGGGACACCCTCCGGGCCTCCCGCCACAACCTCGGCGTAGTAGCGGTTGAAGATTACGGCCAGGATTGTGGTGGCGAAGGCTGAATTGGCGAAGTCGTAGAAGACCCAGCCGGCGACAGAGCGGCTTACTCTGGGCATAGAATTGGCCTGGAGCTATCTGGAGTGGGAAAACCCGGGACGGGCCCGGGTCTTTTCAGGGTATGAACCAAAAGAACCGTATCAAAGAAGCGTTTGAATATATCACGAAGTGGGCAAAGACAATAGATTTAACCATTCGATGCTCCTAATCTCCTCAGAGCTGTAACGCTTGCTGACATATAATATCTCAATACCAATCAGGATGTCTTCTTCGTCAAAGTCCAGATGAACACCCTCCGCTACAATATCCGAGCCCGCAGGTTCCTTATTCCGTAAACGCAGATATAGCGCATCTGCTTCGGGGTCGTATTCAATCTTCATTTTTTTCCTTCCCAGTCCTTCCCAAATCATTTAGACTGGCCTGAAAGAAAATTATATCTTCCCCTCCCTGAGTAATCTATGCAACCGTTTGGCGCGGGGCGGTGCAGCCTTCTGGATGAAGTCGGCCGTTTCAGCCAGCCAGCGAAGCTTTCTCGCCGTGGGCCAGGCTGCATACCGTCGCTGTAGATCATCTTCAACTGTATACCAATAGCCCCTTTTAGACCTGTCTTTGATCCTGTTCACCTTTAATCTTTTCCAGGATTTCCGTATCAGCGGTATCCTGCGCTCTGGGGGACACGCGCTTCATCGCCAGAAGGTCATCGACCGCAATGAGCGGTATAAGGTAGTCCTGCATCTGGAGGTCGCTGCGTCGCGTATAAGCTGCTTCGAAATTTAGGCAATGGTCGAGGATAAGGTCGATTTCCCCCGAACCATCGGGACTGCCGATGAATGTGAATGCTCTGAGGTTCCGCTCCTCCATCCAGCGCCGACGTTGTTCTGCGTTAAGTAACTCCGCAGGATCAACTGGCAGCCGCGGTCTGAAGCCCAATCCGGACAGTGCGGCTAACAGCGCCTTCAGATTTTCTTCCTCCAGATCTGCGACGATATCGAGGTCGAAGGTCATACGCGGGATGCCGTGCAGGTTTACTGCCAAACCGCCCACAACCAGGTATCTGACCCGATGTTGGTGTAACGCCTGCAGGATCGGTTCATAATGCATAGCGTCTATTGACACTGAAGCCGGGGGGTTCCCCGGCGGTTAATAATTCCTTCCGTCGATGACCGGTCGGTGAGGGTGGCAGGATTCGAACCTGCGACCATCGCCTTAAAAGGGCGGTGCTCTACCACCTGAGCTACACCCCCAAAGAAATTAAAAATTAAAAATTAAAAATTAAAGAGGTAAAAAAGCCCTTATTTTAATTTTACATTTTTAATTTTTAATTTTTAATTGAATCGTCTGTGACCGCTCGCTGCCGACCGAGATAATCTCAACCGGTGTATTTGTCAGCTCCTCAATGCGACCGATATAGGCTTTAGCCGCCGGCGGCAGGTCGTCGAAGCGTCGCACATCCGAGATCGGTCGCATCCAGCCTGGAAGTTCCTCGTATATCGGCCGACACCCACTGACCACCCCCATCTCGGCCGGGAACTGATCGAAATGCCGCCCATCATATTCATAAGCAACGCAGATCTTGAGCTTATCAAAGTCCGACAGGACGTCGAGCTTGGTCAAGGCCCACGAGCCGACCCCGTTGACCCGCGCGGTATATCTGGCGATGACGGCGTCGAACCAGCCGCAGCGCCGGGCTCGTCCGGTGGTGGCACCGTATTCGTCGCCGGCCTCACGCATAACCTGCTCCATATCCGGGCCGAACTCGGTCGGGAAGGGCCCCTGCCCTACCCTTGTGGTATAGGCTTTGATAACCCCCAGCACCCGGTCTATCAGGGTCGGACCAATCCCGAGCCCGGTTACGGCTCCGCCCGCGGTGGGATGCGACGAGGTTACGTAGGGGTAAGTTCCCCAGTCCACATCCAGCAGGGTTCCCTGTGCACCCTCGCAGACGATTTCCTTGCCCGCCGCCGCCGCCTCGTTGAGATAGACCGATATATCCTTCACCAGCGGGTCGATCCGCCGGTCGAACTCGAGGTAGAAATTGACGATGGCGTCCCTGTCAAGCTCCGGTTCACCGTGCAGATTGTGGATGAGCCGGTTCTTGTCGGTGATGTTTGCCTCGAGCTTCTCCACGAACAGCTCCCGGTCCAGCAAATCGACGATCCGTATACCGACACGGTTGTACTTATCCGAGTATGCCGGTCCGATGCCGCGTCCCGTCACGCCGATGGCACGCGACCCCAGCACCCGCTCGTCCAGGGATTCGAGGGTCTTGTGATAGGGCATTATCAGATGCGCCTGGTGGCTGACGAACAGCCGACCCTCAACGGTCACCCCGCCCTGTTCGAGCTGGTCGATCTCCTCGAGTAATTGGGCCGGGTCAATCACCATCCCGCTGCCGAGGATACAGACACAGTCAGGGTTAAAAATACCTGAGGGAATAAGATGGAGGATCGTGCGATGCCCATTATGGACGATGGTATGGCCGGCATTGGCACCGCCCTGATAGCGAGCCACCACGTCGGCGTGCCGGCTCAACAGATCGACGATCTTCCCCTTCCCCTCATCCCCCCACTGCGCCCCTATGACAACGGTTACCGGCATAATCGCTCCACCTGCAATGGATGAACCCTTAACGTCTCTTGACCTTAACCCCGGGCGCCTTACCTGTTCGTTGCGCCCATTCGACCAGGATCGGACTGGCGATATATATCGAGGAATAGGTTCCCACTATGATACCTATGAGCAGCGCCAGGGCGAAACTGTGCAACACCTCCCCACCCTTCAGGAACAGCACCAGCACCACCGTCAGGGTGGTCCCACTTGTGATGAAGGTGCGGGAGAGGGTCGCATTTATCGAGATGTTTATGGTCTCTTCGTAGCTCCTGTCCTTGAACCGCTTCAGATTCTCCCGTATCCGGTCGAAGACCACAATGGTATCGTTCAGTGAATATCCCACCAGCGTCAGAAACGCTCCGATAATCACCACCGAAATCTCCATGTCGAGCAGGCTGAATATGCCGAGGGTTATCAGCACATCGTGAAAGAGTGCCATAACCGCAGCAAACCCGAACAGCAGCTCGAATCGCCACCACAGATAGATGATAATCAGAAAGAGCGCGGCGACGATAGCCAGTATGGCCTTGGTCCTGAGCTCGGCACCGATGCGCGGTCCAACCCTGTCGATGCTGCGGAAATCAAACCCGTATTCAGGGTAGTCCTCAGCCAGAACCTTGCGCAGCCGACTAACAGAGTCCCTGCCCTCGCCGGCCAGGATGAAGATCGGTTCCCCATCGACGGTGCGGTGTAAGATAAGCTGGGGGTTATCGACGGCTGCCGACTGGAGGATTTCACGCAGCGGTTTCTCAGACGCCTCGGTAGATACAGCCACGCAGCTGATGCCGCTCATATCCGGCAGCCCTTCCGGATCGATCTGGTCGTCGGGAACAACGCTCCATTGCTGTGTCAGCTCTTCATGCAACTTGGAGCGGATGAGCGCTTCAGGCGGCCTGTAGCGCCCCTCCTCCTTGACCGTAATCTGCAGGTCTTCACCCTCGGCCGAGCGGCTCATCTTAACCTCGCTGCTGCCCAGGTCGATTCTGGCCAGCGATCTGCGCACCATATTCTCGGTGATAGGTGGCAGCTCCTCAGGGTGAATGAACCTGAGCAGTATCGATAGACCGCCGCTGAAGTCGATCGAGTAGTTCGGTCCACCGTGCATAACCATCGAGATGAGGCCGATCAGGATTACTACCCCTGAGATGGTCATAGCGACGTGCCGCTTGCTCTGAAAGTCGATGTTGGTCTTGCCTAATATCCGTAACATCTATGAAAATCCCCTTAACTTCAGATACTCAGCCGGGTTAAAGTGCGGGTGCTGGTTATGTAGTCGAATACCAGCCTGGTGACCACGATGGCGGTGAACAGGCTGCTGACGATACCGATAGCCAGCGTCACCGCGAACCCCTTGATCGGGCCGGTGCCGAACTGAAGCAGCACCAGCGCGGCGATGAGGGTCGTAACATTGGCGTCGAGGATGGTGGTGAAGGCGCGGTCATAGCCGGCTGAGATAGCGTGCCAGACTGTCTTGCCAGTGTCCAGCTCCTCGCGAATCCGCTCGAAGATCAGCACGTTGGCATCCACCGCCATACCGATGGTCAGGATGATGCCGGCGATGCCGGGCAGCGACAGCGTGGCACCCATCCCCATTGCACCGAAGAAGGCCAGCCCGGCGAAGATCAGCACTATGTTCAGCAGCAGAGCCAGATTGGCTATCAACCCCGACATGCCATAGTAGATCGCCATAAAGATGACCACCAGTATCATCCCGATGATGGCGGAGGTGGTCCCTTTGGTGATTGAGTCGCGCCCCAGACTGGGACCGACCGTGCGTTCCTCTTCGATCACAACGCTGGTCGGCAGAGCCCCGGCCCGAAGGACGATGGCTATGTCATTGGCCTCCTTGACATCCCCCAATCCCTCGATGACCGCGCGGCCGTTGGGTATCTTCGAGCGGATGACCGGGGCCATATAGACCTTGTCGTCCAACACAATCGCCAGCCGCTTCTGGATGTTAGCGCCGGTAACGCGGGCGAACTTGCGGGCTCCGCTGCGGTTGAGCGTCAGCGACACCACCGGCTGCCCGGTCTGACCTGGGTTATTGTAGCCACTCGATATGTCCACCTGGGCATCTGACAGCGCAGAACCGGTCAGTTCTGGCACATCCTTCACAAAATAAAGAAGGTAGTATTCATTCCCATCCGCAGCCGGTTCCGGCTTGGCCGCCCAGAGAAGCTGCAACCCTTCAGGTATCAAATCCTCGACCCCGGGATCAGCGAGCATTGACCTGACCCGGCGGACATTATCCAAGGGCACCGCGATGTCGCCTCTCAGACCGCGCAGCAGCGAGGTAAACGGGGTCGCCTCCGCCTCAAACTCAACCGCGCCGGTGTCTGAAGCTGAAGCTGTTTCACCGGCCAAAGCCTCGGACAGATCCACCGCCTCCTCATCTTCGGGTGAGGTGACGAGGTCAGTATCGGCCTCGGTTTCAGTGGTGATTTCCTCGCCAGCCGCTTCCGCAATATCACCCTCGCCGAGCAAAGCGGCGGCCGTATCAGCAACCTCACCGGCACCGGTTTCACGATCAGCAATAAATTTATCGATATCCTTCAGAAACTGCTGGGCCCTTTCCGGGTCACCCAGGAGGTTGAACTCGAGCATTGCGGTTCGGCCGATGAGGTCGCGGGCCCGGGAAGGATCCTGAACGCCGGGCAGCTCCAGCACTATCCGCCGCGCCCCGTGTTTTCGGATGGTGGGTTCAGAAACGCCGAACTGGTCGATACGGTTGCCGAGGATCTCCAGCGAGCGGTTGATAGCATCATCAGCCTGCCCGGATAGATAGCTCAGCACCGTAGCGTTCGATTCTCCCGCCTCGCCGAAATACTGCGACAGCTTGAGCCCCTCATCATCGAACCGCCGGGTTACGACTGCGTTGAAGTCAGCCTGCGGGTTCCGGTTCAGCTCATCGTCGATCTCTGCGAGGATACGCTCCAGTCGCGGGTCGCGCTGACGGGCCAGGTTGCGCATCAACTGCAACAGGTCCACTTCAAGCACCAGGTGCATTCCGCCCTGCAGGTCCAACCCACGCTTGATGGCCTTCTTCCGGATGGATACCACCCTCTCACGAACCTCACCCTGCAGCCTGTCGAGCATCCGGCTGATGTCGGTTCGCTGTTCAGGCGTTATATCCTGAAGCTCGGCCAGCTTATCACGCAGGATCGATGCATCCTTATTAAGATTCTCAATTACGTAGGCATACGAAATACCCATCTCTTCGGCGAGTTCGAGGGCGTATTCCTCTTCCTCAGATCTCAGGCTCTCATACCGGAAGGTCGGGTAGAGATAATAAGCCGCCAGAATCAAAATCAGGACGACAAGGATAAATCGTGGGGTTAATTTCCTCTGTTTCATCAAGCTATCCCGATAGAAATTTTACTTCAATCAAACCAATAATATACTTACTTTCAATCTGAAATTACAAGACTCTTTTTTATCAACAGTTTTTACTTTTTCTTTTTTGTAACTCTGCTTGAAAGTCCTCTACTAAAGGAGTAATTAAGTAGCCGTGGTTGTCCCAACCACGACAGTCGGGCTTGAGACAAGCCCGACTACATTGCTGAATCTGAAAAAACTATCAAGCGATGTTTTACTTTTTACTTATTTTAAAGCCGGTCGCGAGCAATCTCCATAACCATATCCGCCGTTACTCTGCGCATACACTTGAGGCTGCCCCACCTGGGACAGTGCCGCCGGCCGTGACCTGTGCAGGGGCGGCACCATAGGTCTATTCCGGCTATACGTGCCTGAGGCGTCGGAGGCGCAAATCCGAAGCGCGGCGACGTCGATCCGAAGATTATGACCTGAGCTGCGCCGACCGCCGTGGCTATATGAGCCGGGGCCGTGTCACCGCTGACCACCAGCCTGGCTCGCGACATCAGCGCCGCCGCCTGAAGAGGGCTCAACTCCCCGGCCTTATTGAAGGAAGAATCCCTCACCACCCGGGAACAGACCTCGACGTCCTCAGCGCCTCCTATCGCCAGCGAGGGAAGGTTGAACTCCCCATCCAGCTTATCTGCCAGTTGGCGGTAATATTCGGCGGGCCAGCGTTTGGTGGCCCAGACCGACCCGGGCGCCACCACCACGAACCCGCCTTTACGCAACCCCAGCCCTGTGAGTATATCCGATACGAGTCGGATGTCCTCATCGGACGGCGCCAGCTCCGGCAGGCCCTTGTCCGACGGGTCTTCCATTCCGGTCAACGCCGTCAGTAGTCTGAGGTTCCTCCGGCCCTCATAAAGCCTCGGCTGATAGACCACCCTATCCGTGTGAAACGGCGCTCCGGCGCCCCGATTGAAGCCGATCCGGCAACCGATGCCGGCCTTCAGCGCCGTCAGCCCGCTGCGCATCGACCGGTGAGGGATCAGAGCCACGTCGAATCGCTCGCCGCGCAGTCGCAGGATCAGCTCCCGCCAGTGCCTCTGAAGATTACGTCCATCCCGTTTATCGAATGTGATGATATCATCAACCTGGCCCCTGAGGACACCGGCACACTCAGGGAGGCACAACACCGTTATCC
>MWJR01000323.1 GCA_002127415.1 Calditrichaeota bacterium AABM5.125.24 | reverse complement strand
GCTATGCCGTGAGGGTCATTAGAATGATAGACGGTGCAATCATAGAAGAGTGACGATGGAATATCCAGTGAGCGAGCAGCAGATTATCCAGGCGATGATCGACGTAGGGCGTCGTATGTATGAGAAGGGGTTTGTGGCGGCGACCTCCGGCAACATCTCGGCCAGACTCGATGAGGAGCGCTATCTTCTCACCCGCAGCGGCGTCTGCAAGGGCGACATGACCGAAAGCGATCTGGTGGTCTGCGACGCCGAAGGCCGCTCCACCACCGAACACCGCGTGACGAGTGAGGTGCTGCTCCACCTGACTGCCTATCGACTCAGACCCGACGTAAACGCTGTCATCCACGCTCATCCGCCGGCCACAGTAGCCCTCAGTCTGGCAGGGGTTTCATTAGGCAAGGCACTGCTGCCCGAGGTTGTGATGACGCTCGGTGAGGTCCCTACCGCACCCTTCGCCCCACCCTCCTCCCCGGAGAGTGCCGAAGCCATCCGTGGATTGATCCCAAACCACGACGCCATCATCCTGGATCGGCACGGCTCGCTGACCGTGGGTCGGGATCTGTGGGAAGCCTGCCATAATCTGGAGCGTCTGGAGTTCGCCGCCCGGGCGACACTCTTCGCACGTATCCTCGGCGAGCCGAAGCGGTTAAGCTCCGACGAACTGGCTGCTGTTCAAGCTGCGGCCGAGCGATATCTGAAGTAGTTTCATATCAATTGTAAAATGATGGCTCATATTACACTTGACAGAACATTAGTTTTTAACGCCCACAAGGGGCTAAACTACGGTGTTTGGTGTTGATGTAGTATAGCGCCTTGTGCGTGTCCTGTAGTATACGCCTTGTGCGCGTCCTCCACAGTAGAAACCGCAGTAGGTGACCAAGTCTCTTTCACCAGTCACATTTCATCTCCTGAAATGCTCCCACCCCCCAGTCTTTAGAACTTCCCGTTGTCCATCCGGTCTGACGACAATCACCTCCCCGACCTCCCCATCGGTTAATCGACCTATCTGTGTGAGCCGGGGCAGGTTCTCACATTCCGACAACTTCTCAATCTGATCGATCCGGTCAGGCTCAACCGCAAACAGCAGCTCGTAGTCCCCCCCCGCCTTCAGGGCAAACTGTTGCGGTGAAATATCCCGCTGCCGGCAGAACCGTCCGAGCTCCGGCGCGATTGGCAGCTCACCTGTCACCAGCTCCGCAGCAAGACCGCTGGCCCGGCAGATGTTGGGCAGATCAACCGCCAGGCCGTCCGAGAGGTCTGTCATCGCCGTCACTACACCGCTCGCCGCCAGCGCCTGACCCAGATCCAAACGCGGCTCGGGACGCAGATGTCTGGCAGTCAGGCGATCGCGCTCACCAGGAGACAGTTCCACTGTTTCGCCTGTTAAAACAGCCAGACCGGCGTCACTGCCACCGAGCGTCCCGGACACGAACAGCAGATCGCCCGGTCTTCCTCCCGAGCGGCAGATGAGGTCTCCCTCATCAACGCGACCGGTCAACGTCAACACCAGCGCCAGCCGGTGCGGGCTCTGGGATGTATCCCCGCCGACGATATTAACTCCAAAGGTCTCAGCCGCCTGATTCAGCCCCCGGTAGAGCCGCTCGACCCAGCTCACATCCAGGTCGGCAGTCAGCATCGAACAGAGGAGCGCCTCCCGCGGCTCGCCACCCATAGCGGCGATGTCGCTTATGTTGATCCTGAGGAGCTTCTCCCCCAGCGACTCAGGATCGATCAGCTCGCGCCGGAAATGGACCGTATCTATCATCACGTCGGTTGTGAGCAGAAGCAGTTCACGGCCCTCCCCCCTGACCACCGCGCAATCGTCGCCCACTCCGACCACCACCCGCTCCGGAT
>MWJR01000120.1 GCA_002127415.1 Calditrichaeota bacterium AABM5.125.24 | reverse complement strand
TGGCATAACCGGCCTGTTCTGCCTCCTCGGCTGTCTGTGGGTCTGGAAGGAGAGCTGGCACGAGCGCATTTCGGGAGAGCTGCTGTTCCTTGAACGGCAGGAGAGGTCGTTGGTGGCTTATAGTGCCCACCTTCGGAAGGAGTTACTCAATCTGTCGGAATACACCAGCATCGAGGAGGCCGCCCGGAAGCAGCTGGGAATGATCGCGCCAACCGCCCCCCCGGATACCATCTGGTGCCCGGCTCAACCCCGGCAGGTGATGATGGGAGCCATGGCTTTTTACAATTTTAATCTGAGAGGTAACCCATAGCGCGACCTGCGGCAAACTGGGGTCAGGAGAGGAGCCGCAGCCGGGCAGTGTTTTTCGCTCTGGTTGTTCTGATAACGGGAGCAGTGATATTTGTTCGACTGGTCTGGATCCAGATCGTCGAGGCGGATGAACTGCAGAAAAAAGCCACCAGGCAATATCGCGCACGGGTAGTTCTCGAGTCGCACCGGGGCACAATCTACGACCGCACCGGCCGACCCCTGACGGATAACCTGTGCGATTATGTTAGGGTAGGCGTTAATCCCTACCGCGTCACCGATCCCACCAGGCTTGCCAGTGATCTGGCCCGTGTCACCGGGCGACCGATCAACCACTTCCTGAAGCAGCTCAGACGCCATAACAGATATGTCGTGCTGGCGCGCAAGATCACCCCGTCAGAGTTTCAGCAGTTGAAGAAGCTCGGCTGGAACCTGAGCTACACACCCGAGTCCCACCGCACATATCCCCACGAACGGATCGCCGGTCAACTTACCGGCTTCACCGACATCGACAATCGCGGCATAAGCGGCCTCGAGCTGACCTTTGATGAGCTCCTCTGCGGTAAACCGGGGTGGAGGGTCGTCCAGCTCGACGTGGAGGGACGCCCACATCTGGATAAGGGTTTTCCGTCAAAGCCGCTGCAGAATGGAGGCGATCTCGTCTTGACTGTTGAGCTGGCCATACAGTCGATCCTCGAGGAGGAGCTGGCGCCGGCGATCAGCTATTATAAGGGTAAAAGCGCCGCAGGCCTGGTAATCGATCCCCGCAATGGGGAGGTCATCGCAATGGCGTCTCTGCCTCTCTTCGATCCAAATAGACCCGAAGTCCTTCCCACCGCCAGGCAGAAGAACCTGCCCATCACCGAGATGTTTGAGCCTGGGAGCACCTTCAAGATTATTCCTGCGGCCTTGCTGCTCGAAAGTGGAGTAGTGCAGCCGGAGACGGAGGTTGACTGCGGTAACGGCTATGTGACCATCTTCGGGAAGACCATACACGATATAAAGGATTATGGCTGCCTGACCTTTAAAGAGGTGATCGTCAGGTCTTCCAATGTTGGAATGATTGAGGTTACCTCGGGAATAGACAGTGAGAAGTTCTATCGGATGGTGAGTGATTTTGGCTTTTTGGGTCGAACCGGCATCGAGTTATCAGGTGAGGTGATGGGCAGCCTGCTGGAGCCGGAGAACTGGTCTGGGTTGACCCGCCCCAATCTGGTCATCGGTCAGGGGGTGGCGGTGACAATGCTTCAACTGGCTATGGCTTATGCTGCGGTCGCCAATGACGGAAAGCTAATGAAACCGTCACTCGTCAGGGTTGTGCGGGATCCTGATGGTCGGATCGAACGGGAGAGACCTCTGGTTGTCAGGCGCGTAATATCGGCTCGCACAGCCGAAACGCTGACCGATTTCCTGATCGAAGCGGTTGAGAATGGCACCGGCAGGAGGGCGCGGATACCCGGGATGAAGATCGCTGGCAAGACCGGCACCGCTCAGATTGTCAACCGGAAGGAGGGGGGCTATTACAGCGACAGGTTTATCGCCTCATTTG
>MWJR01000005.1 GCA_002127415.1 Calditrichaeota bacterium AABM5.125.24 | reverse complement strand
AGTAGGGTGGGTGTAGCGCAAGCGAAACCCACCGGACATAATGATGGGTTTCGTTTCACTTCACCCATCCTACATCTACCCACCATAGCGAGTTCAGGATGATAAAATGCAACTACAAATCGCCCTGGTTAGTAACTACATTTGTATTCCTGTTAGGATTGCGGAATGTGGATTGCGAATTTCAGGTATAAATCCGAAATCCCAAATCCGAAATCAGTAGTTCGAATTCCTCGAATCCATGGTTCTGAATCCACCGTTCCCTGATTCAACGAAACCGGGCTACAGACTACCGGGTTTCCTCCAGTTGGTCGTTTTCAGCGGGCGCCAGATAGTCCACGTGGATCATTCCGTCGCGGAAGCTGCGGCCGATGACCCTGACCCCCTTCTCGAAGCGTCGCAGCTTGTCGGCTTCGTCGGGGCGGAAGGCCCTGGCGCCCCGCACCCAGCGTCGGTCAACGAAACGGGCGATCCGTTCGGGGATTTCCCACAGCCTGATTCGGCGCAGCGCGCTGATGAATACGGCCTCTGGATACTGCCGCCTGATCCCTTCGAGCAGAACTGAGTCATCTATGAGATCGACCTTGTTGAAGATCAGCACCTGCGGGGTGTGGTCGAGCTCCAGTTCACCAAGCACCTCCTCGGTCCGAGCCAATTGGCCTTCCCAGTGTGGATGGGCCAGGTCAACGATGTTCAGAAACAGGTCGGCCTGCCGCGACTCCTCCAGCGTGCTGCGGAATGAGGCCAGCAGCCCGACCGGGAGCTTTCGGATGAACCCCACGGTATCTATAAGGAGCACCTTCTTACCATCCGGCAGAAGTATCGACCGGACGGTGGGGTCGAGGGTGGCGAACAGACGGTTCTCGACGAACACATCCGCTCGGGTCAGGGAGTTCAGCAGGGTGGATTTTCCGGCGTTCGTATAGCCTATTATGGCGATCTTGAACAGGTCCCGTCTGCGCCGGCGGCGGGTGGCTCGGGCCCTCTCGATGCGCGCCAGCTCCTTGCGCAGCTGTGCAATACGCCGGTTGATGACCTGGCGATCGACCTCGAGCTGCGTCTCGCCGGGGCCGCGGGTGCCGATGCCGCCGACCTGGCGCGACAGGTGCTGCCAGCGACCGGTCAACCGGGGCAGAAGATACAGCAACTGAGCCATCTCGACCTGAATGCGCGCCTCCTGGGTCCGGGCCCGTCGGGCGAATATGTCGAGAATCAGACCGGAGCGGTCGATCACCTTGCACCCGATACGCGCTTCCAGGTTGCGCAGTTGAGCCGGGGTGAGGTCGTCGTCGAATACAACCAGGTCCACCCCGCGCCCACCGGCCATTCGGGATAGCTCTTCCACCTTCCCCCGACCGATGAAGGTGCCGGGATGAGGGCTGGGACGATCCTGCACCACCCTCTCGACGGCTCGGCCCCCGGCGGTGTCGAGCAACTGCTCGAGCTCATCCAGATTGTCGTTGACCTCCCAGAACGGTATTCCACGTCGATGAACACCGACAAGGATGGCGGTTTCTACGGAAGTTTGCAAGTTAGCAAGTTAGCGAGTTAGCAAGTTTACAAGTTATACATAGCGTTGTATATTTATGCGCATTCATTAACTCATCATTCCGGCGAAACAGTCTGTCCGAGAATTGTTAAAGTCCGGTTGTCATTGCGAGCGTAGCGAAGCAATCTTTCCCATAATCAGTAGTTTAAGGATTGCTTCGTCACTTCGCTCCTCGCAATGACACCATTCTCGGACGGACTGGAAAGCAGGAATCCAGGTCCTATATGGACAAAATGTTACGCCCTTTCTGGGTTCCAGCCCCTGCTTCCGCAGGGACATGCTCTCGCTGGAACGACGATAGAGATTATGCGCAATTATTTATGACGCTCTGTATAGAA
>MWJR01000322.1 GCA_002127415.1 Calditrichaeota bacterium AABM5.125.24 | reverse complement strand
GCCTTGCAACCTTTGCCCCCTGTGCGTTGAAGGCTTGCAGCGAGACCGTCATTGGGCTGGGCAGGCTGAAGGACACCACGGTGCGGGCGTTGAACGGGTTGGGGAAGGCAGGATGAAGGGCGAACTGCAAGGGAAGTGGGGAATATTTGTCGTTGACGGCTCCCGGGCCTTTGTATCGGTAGATGCCGAGGTTGGTGTGGTCTGAAAGAAAGACCAGGCCGCTGTCGCCAAGAACGAGGCAGTCCGCCTGACCGGGCGTGTCATAATAGCCAACCTCTTCATAATCACCCGGAATTCCAACATCAATTACTCGCAACCCGTCCTCTCCAGCAGCGATATAAGCCAGGTCCTCACTGATCGCAACGTCAAAAACACGCCCGCCCGGATCATATCTGCCTATCTGCTCTGGATGAACAGGATCGATAATGTCGAACACCTTCAGACCTTGGTTGTAGTCTGCAAGATAGAGATAATCGTCCTGGCAGGTCAGCCACCACCCATGTCCCGGCGTCGGAATTGAGCTAATCTGAAAGGGATTCAATGGGTCGCTAAGATCCAAAACGCTGATACCACTGAAAACGGTCGACACGAAAGCAAGGTCACGATATATATAGACTGAGAACCCGCCAGGATGCATATAATAGTAGGCAGCTTCCACCGGATTCTCAGGATCTCGCACGTCCACTATTTCTAGCCAATCATACATAACCACGTAAAGCAGACTATCCTTCAGGCTGATGCCATGTATGAAGCCCCGCGTGAAAAGTTGCCCGATTGGCCGCAGATCAGCCGGATCCCTCGTATCCAGAACCGTTAAAGTGGAGTCTCTACAACCGAGGAAACCGAGGGTATCACGGAGTGCCAAGTATTGGGTGCGACCAGGACGGAATATGCTTATCTGACGCGGGTCGGAGGGATTCTGAACATCGAGCACTCGCAGAGAGCTGTCCTGAACGAGATATAGCAGTTCGCCCGAGAGGATCAACCGACCGGGACGTTCCAGGGAATCGATTATCGCGAGCCTCTCAACGTTGAGCGAATCCTGCGCGAACGACGGCAAGACCGATAGAGTTGTTAGGAAGGCGATCGCAAGAAATCGCAACATTTCTGCATCCCCTTTTGGACGCCGCGCCAGGTTCTCAACCTGGCCGGCATCAATTCCGGCCGGGTTAAGAACCCGGCTCGGCATTAAGTCCATATGTTCACAGCCATAAACCCTTCACTATCGGTCTCAAGATAGGGCAATAGACTTCTCTATCAGGTCCACCACCCGGCAGGAGTAGCCCCATTCATTGTCATACCAGCCGACCACCTTGACCAGCCTGCCACCGATGACCAGCGTCAGCAGGGCGTCGAAGACGCAGGAGTGGCTGTTGCCGATGACGTCGGTCGAGACGATGGGGTCTTCGGTGTATTCCAGGATCCCCATCATCGGTCCGTTCGCGGCGGCCTTCATAGCCGCGTTAATCGAAGCGACGTCCGCCTCTTTCTCAAGCTCGACCGTCAGATCGACGATGGAGCCGTCCGGCACGGGAACCCGGATGGCTAAGCCGTCCATCTTGCCGTCGAGCTCGGGGATGACCAGCCCGATGGCCTTGGCGGCGCCGGTGGTGGTGGGTATGGAAGAGAGCGCAGCCGACCGCGCTCGCCGCAGGTCGCTGTGGGGCAGGTCGAGCAGCCGCTGGTCGTTGGTGTAGCCGTGGATGGTGTTCATCAGCCCGTGGACGATGCCGAAGCTGTCGTGCATCACCTTGGTCATCGGGGCCAGGCAGTTGGTGGTGCAGGAGGCGTTGGAGATGACCTGGTGTTCGGCCTTCAGCATATAGTCGTTGACGCCCAGGACGATGGTGGCGTCGATCTCACCCTTGGCGGGGACGGTCAGCAGCACCTTCTTGGCG
>MWJR01000321.1 GCA_002127415.1 Calditrichaeota bacterium AABM5.125.24 | reverse complement strand
ATCTCTATCGTCGTTCCAGCGAAAGCATGTCCCTGCGGAAGCAGGGGCTGGAACCCAGAAAAGGCGTAACATTTTGTCCATATAGGACCTGGATTCCGGCTTTCCAGCCTGTCCGAGAATTGTTAAAGTTCGGTTGTCATTGCGAGCGTAGCGAAGCAATCTTTCCCATAATCAGCAGTTTAAGGATTGCTTCGTCAGTTCGTTCCTCGCAATGACACCATTCTTGGACGGACTGGAAAGCCGGAATGACAAACTATAATTTCACACTTGAAATAGTGAATAACTACAATAACAGATGACATCCTGGGACATTAACACATCCGGCACTCATCTTTTAGGCAAATCTCTCAGGATAATCGAGGTCACAGAATCCACCAACACCCTCCTCAGGGCCGAGGTGGAGCTGGGCAGGGCCGAAGAGGGCGCGGTGGTCGTCGCCGAGCATCAGACCATCGGGCGTGGGAGGCGCGACCGGCGGTGGGAGGCGCCGCCGGGCAAGGCGCTGCTGTTCTCGGCTCTCCTCTACCCGAAGATAAAACCCGACCGGACCCAACTGGTCGGGTTGATGGTCTCACTGGGGGTGCTGGGCGGTATCGAAAAATTTCTGATTCATTCCGCAATCCGCAATCCGCAATCCGCAATCGCTCTGAAGTGGCCCAACGACATCCTCGCCAATGGTCACAAGTTGTGCGGGATATTGTGCGAAACCGGATTTGACAGCAAGGGACAACAATTCGTGGTAGCCGGGGTTGGACTGAACGTCAACCAGACTGAAGATGAATTCCCGCTGGAGTTGCGCCGGACAGCTACCTCGCTTTACATTATGACCGGCGCGGTCCTGCCGCGAGACAGGATACTTAAGGCGATATTAAGTGCGCTCGATGGATATTACGAGCGTCTGCAATCCGAAGGCGAGCGCTGGATTGCCCCTACCTGGCTGGACAGTGCCGGTATCCTGGGTCAACGGGTCGAGGTTCTTGACAGGGACGAGAAGATGTCGGGGATCTGCGATGGGCTCGAAGCCGACGGGGCGTTGAGGCTGAAGCTCCCGGATGGCACGGTGCGCAGGATATACAGCGGAGAAATCGGGTGAAGGAAATGTTACTGTGCGTTGACATCGGCAATACGAACATCGAATGCGGGCTGTTCGAGGATGAAAAACTGACCGCTTCCTGGCGGCTGAACAGCACCATATCACGCACGCCGGATGAATGCTGGCAAGGGGTGGCGTTTTTTCTGCATGACGCGGATATCAAGACCGATCGGGTGAAGGCGCTGGCGGTGGCTTCGGTCGTGCCTCGACACACAAGCAGCTTCGTGGCGATGGCGCTGGGGCGGTTTGACCCTGACCCGCTGGTGATTTCAATCGACACCTGCCCGTTTCTGGACGTTCGTTACAGCGACCCGCATCAGGTCGGCGCCGACCGATTGTGCAACGCCTACGCCGGTTATCACTACTACGGCGGGCCTCTGGTGGTGGTTGACTTCGGCACAGCCATCACCCTCGACGTGGTGTCGGATGAAGGGGCCTACCTGGGCGGCGTTATTGTTCCCGGTCCCTTAGCCGCAGCTTCGGTTCTGCACAGCCGCACGGCTCAGCTCCCCCAGGTATCGTTCAACTTCCCGGAAAAGGTTATTGGCGACAGCACCGACCACGCAATCCGGGCCGGACTCACCTGGGGGACAGTAGATATGGTGGACGGGATGATCGAGAGGATTTCGCGCGAACTCGGGACGCACATCAGGGTGGTCGCTACCGGCGGCTACGCAGAGCCATTCACCAACCGGAGCAGGAACTTCACCGGACTCCGGCCGAACCTGGTCCTGGAAGGGATCCGGCTCATCTACGAGAAGGCAAGAGGTCAGGCTTGACGGTGATTCTGCTGGCCGCCGGTCTTGCCACTGCGATTGCTATTGCCC
>MWJR01000319.1 GCA_002127415.1 Calditrichaeota bacterium AABM5.125.24 | reverse complement strand
ACCCAGACCTTGCCGTGAAGGTTGGCTGGTTCACCAGTTGGCTGGTCGGCAGCTCGACCCATCGACTGGACTTGAACCGGAAAGGCGGTCGAATTCTCGTAGTGAACAGGGGGTTCGGTGATCCGGCCGGTGAGGACCACCTGGATGGGGGTGAAATTGTCGGGAGGGGTTGAGGCATTATGGATCAGCGCGCCGCCGGCCGCCAGGCTGAGGGCAAGCAGCGCCTGGCCTGATGACCGGCGGGACAGTAAGATGGCTGGGAACAGAGTCAGTATTGTGATGGGAGCCAGGACTGTGACGGGGATATCCATCCAGCCGGCGACGGTGATGCCGACGGCTATCAGGATCGCGGCCTTCAGGGCGGGGAGTTGCCTCAGTCCGTAGCCAATGGTCGATGGGCGATGGTCAATATTCAATGTTATTGGCTATTGACCATTGATCACTGGTCATCACTTTTAGCCGGTTCGACGATCAGCTTCATCCGTATCATTTTGGTGACCTTGACCTCCTCGCCCACGGCGATCGTCTGGTTGCCGGCTGCCTCGGCCTTCCAGTATTCCCCGCTCACCAGAACCTCTCCGGTCGGGTTGAGTTCGGTCAGAACCTCGCCGACCTCGCCGATAAGCCCTTCACTGCCGGTGGTTACCTTGCGGTTCTGTGCCCTGAGGCCCATACCGATTGCGAACAGGGCAAACGCCGCTGTGGCTATCACCGCCGGGATGATCACCCCGAGAGATATCTTCAACGCCGGCAAGGTGGTGTCTATGAGCATCACGGAACCGAGGAAGAGAGCCACGACCCCTCCGATAGTTAATATTCCATAGCTGGGCACCTTGATCTCCAGTATTAACAGGATGAACCCGACCAGAATCAGTAGCAGTCCCACCAGATTTATCGGCAATGCCTGAAACGCAAAGAAGGCCAGCAGCAGGCAGATCACCCCGACTACACCCGGCAGGATGGCGCCCGGATTTGAGAGCTCGAAGATGAGCCCGTATATCCCGAGCAGCATAAAGATATAAGCGATATTCGGGTCGCTGAGGCGGTTGAACAGTCTCTCGCTCCAGTTCATCTCAAACAGCCGGATGGTTACATCGATGGTATTCAGAATCCGCTCCCCGTCAGGCAGTTTTACGGTTCGGCCGTTGATGGCGGTCAGTAGGGAATCCACGTCGGGCGCTAAAAGATCGATGACCCCCATCGAGAGTGCATCGGTAGCAGTGATGGCGGCGCTCTCCCGGACAGCCTTCTCCGCCCATTCGATGTTGCGACCACGGGCCTCGGCGATGGAACGGATTAGGGCTACGGCATCGTTGGTCACCTTGTCGCTCATCACCTGGCGGCTGCTCGAATCCTGTTCGGCGCCCGGCATGCCACCGCCGCCGATGGTGACCGGGTGTGCAGCGCCGATGTTGGAACCCGGCGCCATCACGGCGATATGGGCTGCCAGGGTGATGAACACCCCGGCTGAACCGGCACGAGCCCCGGCCGGTGATACATAGACAATGATGGGTGTCTTGGCCGCCAGGAACTCCTGCACGATATCCCGCGTCGCCTCCAGCAGGCCGCCGGGGGTATCCAGTTCTATCAACAGCGCTTCCGCGCCCTCCTCCTCAGCCCTCTCAACCGCTTCGATGATGAATTTCGTCGATATCGGGTTAATAACCCCGTCGATGCGGATCCGGTGCACCTCGCCCGACCGCGCTGTGGCAATGCCAATCATCCCTGCGCCGGTAGCCAGAATCGCCATCCAGAGCAGGGGTTTGTTTAACCTCTTCTTCATCTTCACATAATTGTGTAGTGTGAAAGTGCAGATGCGAGAAAGTGTGAAAGAGAAAATATATGGAGAGTATTAACAAAATACTGATCGTAGTCGTGGTTGTCCCTAACCACGACTGTCGGGCTCGGGGACAGCCCCGACT
>MWJR01000318.1 GCA_002127415.1 Calditrichaeota bacterium AABM5.125.24 | reverse complement strand
GAATAAGATAAAGGGTTTTACTTTGATAGAACTTCTGGTGGTTATTGCAATCATAGCGCTTCTTCTTGCTGTATTAATGCCGTCGCTGAAGGCGGCTAAGGAACAGTCGCGAGCCATTTTCTGTCTAAGCGATGTCAGGCAGTTGGCTTTGGCATGGCACGCTTATACTACGGATAACGACGACCGGCTGGTTGGAGGGATGGCCGGGGTCCAGGGGGAACATGGGGCTTATCATCCGGATATGTGGTATGCCTGGGTCGCAATTCCTCAGGATGACCAGGGGAATTATACCGGCTATCCGCCGGGAACGACCTGGGTTGATGCGCCTCTGGAGGACAAGTTAAGAGGTATCAAAGACGGCTTGTTGTTTCCGTACGTCGAATCTGTTGACGTTTACCACTGTCCTTCGGACTGGCGATCGAGAAAAGTTTTCGGCACGGCTCAGTATCCCGGCTGGCGCAGTTACACCATCGGCTGCGGTATGAATGTCGATTCGCCATACGTCAAGCGTGCGACCAAAATGACCGAGATTAAATCTCCCGGCAGCAAATATGTTTTTGTAGAGAACCTGGACCCACGGGGATGGAACATGGGGAACTGGGACATATGGGTTCCATCGCGCAGCGAAGCGGAATGGTGGAATGTTGTGGCGAGTTGGCATCGTGACAAATGCAACTGGGGATTCGCGGACGGACATGCGAAGACACAACGTTGGCGGGACGAACGAACGGCACTGATTTGCAATGAACTGGATTACCCTACGCAAGTAAGCATGAGAGCCGAGTGCAGCGTAGATAATCCTGATCTCTGGTGGATAGTCGATCACCGGATGAATGATTGGTAGGAGGGTATAATGCGGCAATTTACAAGAAGGAAGTTTCTGAAGAGTTCAATTATTGCGGGTGCTTTGAGTGCACTTCCTTATTCGAGTGTATTGGGGGCACGCTCAGAACTTCATTGATGCCGTTCGAAGCCGCGAAGGGAATAATCTGCATGCGGAGATTCTGGAAGGTCATACTTCGGCTGCACTTTGTCATCTGGCGAATATTTCATACAGGATCGGGCACGGGAGCGATGTCGAGAAGATAAGTGCCCGGTTGAGTCACAACCAACAAGTCGGCGAAGCGCTTGGTCGAATCGAGAAACATCTATTGGCCAACGAGATTGATCCGGATAAAGCTCCGTTGAGACTCGGTCCGTGGGTGAAGCTTGATAGCGGATTCAAGAAGATCACTGTCGCTGAAGATTCGCCTAACCAGGAAAAAGTTGCAAATGCACTTATGAAGCGGTCTTATCGAAGTCCGTTCATTGTACCTGAGAAAGTTTAATCAATTCGATTATATCTCATCGGCTACTGGGGTTAGTTCGACGTCTTCGTCTTTGTCCGGGAGATGCTTGTACCAGGTGAAATACAGGATTATCGAACATATAGTCATTACAGCCACTGATATCCACACTGATTTCCATTGTTTTGTGCAGATGTAGGTCGCGATGAGGTAGAGGCTCTGGAAGCCGATAGCTGCGATAGTTCCGGAGATCAGGTCGAGAGCGAATGAATCTCGTTGGAATTCGGTGTTTTCTGTTAGCAGGGCTTTTCGGACGGGTTTCCAGATGCCTGCCGGGCGGATGCGGCAGTAGAAGTCCTTGAGGGTTTCCATGTCTGCGGGTTTTGACATCAGTGAGGCGGCAATGCTCGAGACTGTGCTGATTGCGAAAAGAACGGGGAATGTTTTGTAGATCGGTATGTGGTTGAAGAACAGGACGACGACAAAAGAAGCGACGATTCCTATGATGGTTCCGACTGCGTAGCCGAATCCGTCGAATCTCCACCAGAACCATCGCAGGACATTCGGCATGAGAACGGCGGTTCCCAGGGTCATCATGATCCAGCCGAAAATCTGGTCGATGTTTCTTGCCTGCATTCCTACGAGTATACCTGCGATAATGATGAGGAC
>MWJR01000278.1 GCA_002127415.1 Calditrichaeota bacterium AABM5.125.24 | reverse complement strand
ACCGACGAAACCCCCATTAATCCTGTTGATCATCCTGTGCGCCGCAACCGGAGCCAAACCTTCCTGAAGTTCATCCGCGCCCTGGCCATCAACGGCGATGAAGTCGGCAGAGACGACCCCGATTACGGCGAACCCGCCCCTTATGTAGGTCACTACCTGGTGGTGACACGCGAAGAGTGCCTGGAATACGCCGTTCCCTTCATCGAGTGGCGGCGGAAGTCCGGCTATAAGATGGATATCCTGAGCGTTCCGAGTAATCGAGGCAGTAACACCAGCTGGATCAAAGACGAGATCAAGAGTAGATACGACGCCTACCTCGAAGAAGGAATCGACCCGTTCGACGAGATCCTCCTGATCGGCGACCACCAGAGTCATGAGAACTGCGGTCCCAATTCACAGTGGGTTATCAATGCTCCAGTAGGAAATACGATCTGGGGAAGTATGCCCCACTACGATTACTGGTATGCCTGCCTTGACGGAGACAACGGTGACGAATACGCCGACGTCGGGATATCGCGCTGGTGTTCGGGTAACCCGCAGCTGATGGAGCTGTTTGTCGGACGAACGCTTGCCTACGAGGCCAAGCCGTATATGGAGGAGACCGACTGGTTCACCCGCGGAGCGGTATACTCGCAAAGATGGGCTGGCAACTGGCATATCAGTCTTCAGACCAACGTTAGATGGGGTTTGGAAGTCCTTGAGAAACTCGGTTTTGATGACATCCGCTTCCATGAGAATTTTAATGCTAATGATGTCAATGAAGTCGGACCCTTTATCGAGCGGCAGCTCAACGACGGCGTGAACGTTATGATCGGCCGGTCTGAAAACTACTACTTCCGTCAGGGCATCCCGGGCGTGCGTGAAAACGTTATCTTTCCTATCGACCTGAACTATGCCGGTCATCACGAATGGACACTCTGGCATATGATGCGCACCGGCAACGGCAATACCATGAAAGGACCGGTTGCTGGAACCTCGGGATGGGGTGGTCCCAAGACCGCGGCTATGAGCGTCTGCTGGCTGGAGCTGGTGAGAGGCGTCCTGCTGGAGGACCTGCCCTTCGGCTGGGGCCGTGTGATAAGTGTGATGGCCCCCGACTTCTACCTGCCCAGGAACTGGGACCCCCGAAACCACGTCAAGACCGACTGCGTCGCCTATGGAGACCCGGGTATCCAGCCCTGGATCGGGGTGCCGCGAAGGGTCGAAGCTGACTTCCACACATCTCTTACCCCCTGCGCCAGGATAGTCGAAGTTCATGTGACCGAAGGCGACGAAGACCTCGAAGGCGCCCGGGTCACCCTATACCATCCAGGCGATATGCCCGACCCCGACAACGAGGAGTATGCCGATTACGACGGGATGTTTATGATGACCGGTAGGAGTGACACGCGCGGCATTGCCTGCTTCGTCTTCGAGGATGACGTCGAATTTGAATCCCACACCACGATGTTTATGACCGTCACCGGTCGGGATATCCTGCCGTATTTCGGCGAAATTAAGATCGAGATCCCTGAAATGGCCATAGAACTGGCTGAACATAACCTGGAGGAGATTGAAGGAAACGGAGACGACGACGTTAACCCGGGCGAGATCTGGAGCATCACGCTGAAGGCGCGAAACCTGGGCAATGATATGGCTCGGGCCGTGACCGCTACAATCAGTCCTTTGGGTGGGGCATCGACCCGGGTTGAGATTGAGGAGAATGAGGTCTTCTTCGGCGACATCGACACTGGCGAGGAGGCATACGGTGATGAAGGCGTAACGATACACATCTCTCCCGACTGCCCGGACGGCGCCAGCCGCCCGTTAACCAGACCCGGACTATTAGTTGAGTTCATCAGTGGGGAGGATGTCTGGCGTTCCGGTATCAGGCTGGATCCGGTGGCGCCGAACTTCATAGTGCGCGAGGTGGTGGGGGGTATCGTAATAGGCGTCGGTGCGCAGGAGTTGGACGTCGAGGTTGAGAACATTGGTGGTATG
>MWJR01000317.1 GCA_002127415.1 Calditrichaeota bacterium AABM5.125.24 | reverse complement strand
CTCGGCCGGGTTCTGCCCGCGATTCCGCCGCCTCGAGGCTCTCCTCACCGCCCGGAAGCTCTCCTGTCAATCTGCCTCCCCACCTCCAGAAGATAACCAGAACCAACACCGCAGCCACAGAAATTATCGCCGGAACCGCCCAACGAGGAGCCCTCCATCCAAATGCAGCCTGTATATCCTCAGTTGTGAGCTCGTCGGTGGCCTGCCCGGTTTCCTGCTGCTCGGTCTCCTGCGTATCGGTGGATTTCTGTTCAGGTTCAGGGTCCATCTACACGTTTTCCTTTGGCAGTGCGATAATGTCTTTGTCCGGCCACATCGTCAAGGTCGGCCTGTTCAATTCGTCCCGTTTTCAGCCTATATTCGGCCAGGCGGCGGTCGCGCAGGGTCTCAAGCACCTGCTTCTCCCGGCTGGCCTCGACAAGCTCGTCGCGCCTCTGTTTGACCTCCTCCTGGCACGACTCGAGCGTCTGCGACTTCTCGGAGGCCACCCCCTGCAGTTTCTGTTCGTAGCGGTGTCCTATGATGGCATCTCCGGCGTTAAAGCCGCTGTTGATCTTCCCTCTGATATCCTCATTCTGCTGGGCCAAGTCATTCAGTGCGGTCTCCAGCGCCTGGTGTGCCTGCTCCTTCTCCTGCTGGGCCTCAGCCAGCCGCTGCTGGGAGAACCGCTCCCGCCACCTGCGGAGCTCCATCACCTTCCTGAGCCGGAACACAAACCGTCTCACCCTTCAGGCTCCGCCATTAACTCCATCAACCGATCCCTGGTCTGATCAAAATCTCCGCCAGTGCCTATATCCTGACGCAGGAAGTCGCGTATCGGCTCAATCATCCCTATCACCCGGTCCACATCGGGGTTTGAGCCCTCTTCATAGGCGCCGATATTGATCAGGTCCTCCGCCTCGGCATAGGCGGCCAGCAGGCTCTTCATTCCCTGCGCCGCCGCCATATGCTCCGGTGAAACCACATCGACCATCACGCGGCTGATGCTCTCCAGCGGATCGACCGCCGGATACTGTCCCTTCGATGCCAGCTTGCGCGACAGGACTATGTGACCGTCGAGGATTGACCGCACCGTGTCGGCCACCGGCTCGTTCATATCATCCCCCTCGACCAGGACCGTGTATAGTCCGGTTATACTTCCCCGCGAGGAGGTTCCCGCCCGTTCCATTAGCCTGGGCAGTGTCGCGAACAGGGAGGGGGTATAGCCCCGGGTGGTGGGTGGTTCCCCCACCGCCAGTCCCACCTCACGCACCGCCATTGCCAGCCGGGTCACCGAGTCCATCATCAGCATCACGTCCAGCCCCTGGTCCCGGAAATACTCAGCGATGGTGGTGGCCGCAAAGCCCCCCTTGATACGTATCAAGGCCGGCTGCTCCGAGGTTACCGCCACGACCACCGAGCGCTCCAGCCCCTCCTTGCCCAGGTCCTTCTCAATAAATTCTCTGACCTCACGCCCCCGTTCGCCGATCAGGGCTATCACGTTGACGTCGGCGGAGGTGTAACGGGCGACCATCCCCATCAGGACGCTCTTTCCGACCCCGCTGCCGGAGAAGATGCCGAACCGCTGCCCCCTGCCGCAGGTCAGCAGCGCGTCGATGGCCTTGATGCCGGTTGCCATCGGCTCCCTTATGCGGCGGCGGGAGAGCGGGGCTGGCGGACGATTGTGAATTGGACGGCGGGTCTGGACCTCGGGCGGCCCTTTATCATCGAGCGGCTGACCGAGTCCGTCGATGACACGTCCCAGAAGCCCCCGCCCGACCCCCACGGTGAAAGGCTCATCGGTGGCGGTAACCACGCTGCCGGCGGCAACCCCCTCCATATCGCCCAGCGGCATTAAGAGGACCCGATTGCCCCTGAAACCGACCACCTCCGAGAGCACATCCCCGTTGCGCCGGCCGGAGATGGTGCAACGATCCCCCACCGACACCGGCGGTCCGATCGACTCGATGACCAGCCCTATGACCTGATGCACCCTCCCCCGCTGGCGAATGG
>MWJR01000253.1 GCA_002127415.1 Calditrichaeota bacterium AABM5.125.24 | reverse complement strand
GCTTTTGGGTTGCTCTGCGGCAAGGCGAACGCCCCCAGCTTTTCCTGACTTTCGTCAGGACAGGCGCTGGGGCAGGCGCTGGGACAGGCCCGGAATGACACTTCCGAGACCCAAAGCCCAGCGCCGAACGCCGAATAATTAATGGACGTTCTTCCGGCCGGGTTGCGAACCCGGCTCGGCTACTACTTTCTCATCACTGCCTTTCCCTGCCTTCGCAGGGACAGGCGCAGGGGCAGGCGGATTCCAACCCTAAAGATTCCAAAGCTCCCATTTAACCCCCCCTTACTCCCCCCCTGCAATAGCAGGGGGCGTAACTTGCTCACTTGATCACTTGATCACTAACCCAATCCCCCACCGCCGCTGTCCCCAAACTGCCTCCCATATCCCTCGGAACCTTCCCATCCCTGACCATATCCCGCACTATCCCCTCCAGCCGCGGCGTCCACTCCGGATGCCCCAGGTGCTCCATCATCACCCCCACCGTCAGTATCGCCGCCAGCGGGTTGGCCACCTCCTTGCCTGCATACTTGGGCGCCGACCCGTGCACCGGCTCGAACAGCGACGTCCGCCCCGGATGGATGTTCCCCGACGCCGCCAGCCCCATCCCCCCGCACAGCTGAGCCCCCACATCGGTCACGATGTCGCCGAACATATTGCAGGTCACAATCACCTCGAACTGCTCCGGACGCTTGACCATCTGCATCAGCAGCGCATCGATGAACCAGTGACTGGCTTCTATATCGGGGTATTCTTCGGCCACCTCGTGGAAGGCCCGCTGCCACAGATCCCCCTCGAAGCGCATCGCGTTCGACTTGTCCGACATACAGACCTTCTTCAGCCCGTTGGCTTTCGCATATTCGAAGCTATGCCGGACGATACGCTCGACACCCTTGCGGGTGTTGATCGAGGTCTGAATCGCCACCTCGTCGGGGGTCCCCTTCTTCAGGTTGCCGCCTGTTCCGGCGTAGAGCCCCTCGGTGTTCTCGCGGAAGACCACGAAGTTCACGTCGTCGGGGCCTTTATCCTTCAGCGGGCAGAGCGATTCGTCGAGCAGGTGGACCGGGCGGTAGTTGACGTAGAGGTCGAGCTTGAAGCGCAGTCCGAGCAGGATGTCGCGGCCGTGACGCATATCGGGGATACGGGGGTCACCGACTGCGCCGAGGAAGATGGCATCGTAGTTATCGCGGAAGTTGGCTATCTCTTTGTCCGGAAGGGTGATACCGGTAGCAAGATACTTATCGGCGCCGTAGTCGAACTCGTCCCAGGTCAGATCGACGCCCTGGTCGCGTATGGAAGTCATCACCTTGACCGCCTCCCGGGTCACATCAACGCCTATCCCGTCACCCGGAATAACGGCAATGCGCGGCATACATCTCCTCCAGAAAAATCTTCACCAACCCAATGTTATATAATATACCCATTGTTGTCAACTAAAATATTTCATTTGTAAGCATCTCGCCGAGAAATATTCGGGAAGGAAAACATGTGGGATGAGGGTCTCTGTTTAAGTTGGTGTGATTAAGTTGGTTCAAAAGAAGGTTTGAGTCTCAGGCAGAGGGTTCCGGAGGTTCGGGAGCGGTCCAATCGCCTGATTGGCCGCCCGACTTGGACAACAGCCGTATCGGCCCGATGCGGATGCCGCGATCGATAGACTTCCCCATATCATATATGGTAAGCGCAACCACGGCCGCGGCGGTCAACGCCTCCATCTCGACACCGGTCACCCAGTGCGCCCGGACTTCGGCGCGGATTACCAGAGACGGCGGTTCCTCAACGGAGTTGACATCAATCTGAACGTGGGTGAGAGGGATTGGATGACACAGAGGGATCAGCCCGGCGGTTCGTTTGGCAGCCTGTATCCCGGCGATCCGGGCTGCGGCGATAACATCTCCCTTGGGAAGATGGCCCGCTCCTATCATCTCGAACAGGTCACAGGATATGTGAACGTTGAAGATGAGACTGAACCGCCTATCGGATCAGCGCGACCTTGGCGGTTCTTGCCCTGCCGGCTGATTCGAGCCGCACTATGTAAAGACCCGACGGCAGGCGCGA